>JAEHDK010000107.1 GCA_016880465.1 Micromonosporaceae bacterium | reverse complement strand
GTCGAGGAGGCGGCGCGCCGGGTCGACGAGGCGCCGGGCGATCCGGAGACGAACCGGTGGGTATGGCGGGCCAAGCTGCTCGCCGGTACCACCGCGATGGATGTCGCCGCGTCGCTGCTGGAGGCGGCGGGTACCTCGGCCACCCGGCGCGGGCACCCGCTGGAGCGCCTCTACCGGGACGCCCGCTGCGGTTCCCTGCAACCGGCCACCTCGGACGTCTGCGCGGACTGGCTGGGCATCGCCGCGCTCGGGGGCGACCCGGACCACGACGGGTCGGCCCCGCGGTGGTGAGCCCGGGCCCCGCGGCGGCGCCGGTGGTGGCCGGGATCGGTACCGCCTTCCCCGGCCGGATGGACCAGGCCGAGCTGTGGTCCGGCTTCTTCACCCGGCACTTCGGGGGGCGCCAGCAGGCGCTGGCCGAGCGGATCTTCGCGAACGCCGGCGTCACCACCCGGCACGGCGCGGTGAACCCGTTGCTGGAGGACGCGTCCAGCTGGCCCACCAGCAAGCGCATGCAGCGGTACCTGAGCGAGGCGCTGCCGCTGGGCAAGGAGGCCGCGGCGTCGGCTCTCGCGGCCGCCGGGGTCGGCGCGGCCGACATCGGGCTCTTCGTGGTGTGCTCGTGCACCGGGTACGCCACCCCGGGGCTCGACATCGTCCTCGCCCGCGATCTGGGCCTCGCACCGGGCGCGCAGCGGCTGTTCGTGGGGCACATGGGCTGCTATGCGGCGCTGCCCGGCCTCGCCGCCGCCGGCGACTTCGCGGCGGCCCGCGGTAGCGCGGCGCTGCTGCTCTGTGCGGAGCTGACCAGCCTGCACATCCAGCCCCCGACCGCCGATCCGCAGCAGATCGTCGCGCATGCCCTGTTCTCGGACGGCGCGGCGGCGGCGGTCGTCGTACCGGCCACGGCCGTCCCGGGTTACCGGGTGCGCGAGGTGGCCTCGATCACCGACACCGCGACCGCCGACCAGATGACCTGGGAGGTGACCGATCTGGGCTTCCGGATGGGCCTGTCCCCGAAGGTGCCGGGCGTGCTGGCGGTACACGTGGGCCCGATGGTGACCCAGCTGCTGGAAGGGCACGGGTGCACGGTGTCCGACGTAGACGGTTGGGCGATCCACCCCGGCGGCCCGCGGATCCTCGCGGTCGTCCAGGAGCAGCTCGGCTTGGTGGACAGCCAGATGGCCGCGTCCCGGGCCACGCTCGCCGAGCACGGGAACTGCTCGTCGCCGACCGTCCTGGTGATCCTCGACGCGCTCGGCCGGGCGGATCCGCCGCCGGCCCGGGTGGTCGCCCTGGCCTTCGGCCCCGGCCTGACCCTGTACGCCGCCCTGCTCGACCGCGGCTGATCAGGCGCCGAGGGCGGCCAACTCGGTACGGAACTCGTCGACGGCGTGCACCGAGGGCACCAGCTTCACCAGCTCGCCGCCGCGCGCGAAGAGCGCGACCGAGGCGGTACCACTCGGGGTCGGCAGGCCCAGCGCCCGGCGCAGCTCACCGTTCGGGTCGGCGAGCGGGCGTACCGGGCCGGCCGGCGCCGTGCCGGACGTCTCCGGTACGGCACTGTCGACCGGCAGTACGGCAACCCCCGGCCGGGCACTTGCGGCCACGTCCGCGACGAGCCGGGCGCAGGCACAGCCGTCGACCAGCACGACCACGGCGGGTACGACGGACCGCAGCTCTACGGCCTGCCCGGCGCCGTCGATGAGCGTGACGTCCGGTACGGGAGTCGCCACCGGCCGCCCCTTGGCTGCCGGCGGTGAGTGCTGCTGTCTCGGCCACGTGGCGGCGAACAGGCTGGTCAGCGTCGCGACGATCGCTATTGTCATGATCAGTAGCGGCAGGCCGATCGACGGTTGGTCCGGGTCGAGTGTGCCGGGCAACCCGAGCCGGCGACGCCAGCGCCGCTGGCGGGCTTCGTGCCGTAGCTCCCGGCGGATTTCGTCCGCCTCGGTCGCCAGCTCGGCGGGGTCGTCCGGGACGACGATGATCCCCCATTCCGGTGGCAGGCCGGAAAGTCCCTCGGGCTGGCCGTCGTGCGGCCGCTCGCCATTTCCACCACCCAGCGTGCCCATGGCAGTCTCCTTGGCCACTTCAGCCAACTGTCCCCCACCGCGCCGGCATCCGCCAGTGGTTGATCTATACTGGGACGACCGGGGTGGGGGCGCCGCCGGTTGGGTGTGCCAGCCGACTGTTCGGGCAGTCCCAACCGACATGTCGGAAAGGCCGGCTGGCCATGTGATGACATGATGACCAACCGTAGTGAGAACACCTCTCACGCCGTGTGTCAAGCCGGAGAAGCGCTCCTCACAACGCCTCTGAGCTGCGGTAACGGCCAGCACCAGGGTGGGCCGGGGCCGCCGGCCCGTGTTACCCTAGACACAGCGAAAGGGGTTTCGAACCTATGGTTTTCAGTGTCGGCGAAACCGTTGTCTACCCCCACCACGGGGCCGCAACCATCGAGGCAATCGAAACCCGGATCGTCAAGGGCGAGGAGAAGCTCTACCTCGTCCTCAAGGTCAGCCAGGGTGACCTGACGGTGCGGGTGCCCGCCGAGAACGCCGAGATCGTCGGCGTCCGCGAGGTGGTCGGT
>JAEHDK010000778.1 GCA_016880465.1 Micromonosporaceae bacterium | reverse complement strand
GTAGCGCCGCTACGCGGGCTCGCTGCGGCCTTGCCATGCATCCAGCGGTCCTCCGGCATATCAAAGGACCTCGTTAACGGGACACTAGGTAGCTGGTGTTTTTCGCCGCGTGGCGGTCCACTGGATTCGTGATCGTTTCGGGAGAATTGTGGTAGCTCTAAGGGCTTGCTCTCAAGGCTTTCTTCTCCCCGGGGTGGTCGATGACGCTGGGTCTTGCTCCCAGGCAGGCGGATCTGCTGCGCACCACGGCGGCCTACTGCGACGAGCGGGTGGCCCCGGATTCGATCTATGGCATCTTGCACCGGGAGTGTTTCCGGCTGTTCCCGGATGAGATGTTCGCCGACCTGTTCACCGAGGTGGGTCGGCGCAGCGTGCCGCCGATGATCGTGGCCGTGGTGATGGTGCTGCAGCGGATCGAGGGGTGCTCGGATCGGGAGGCGGTGGACCGGTTCAGCTTCGACGCCCGGTGGAAGTACGCCGCCGGCGGGTTGGACTTCGACTATCCGGGGTTTGTGCATACGGTGCTGGTGGACATGCGGGCCCGGCTGGCCCGCTCGGCGCGGCCGAACCGGATCTTCGAGGCGACGCTGGAGGCGGCCACGGCCGCGGGACTGGTGGGGCGGCGGCGGGTGTTGGATTCCACCCCGCTGTATGACGCGGTGGCCACGATGGACACCGTGACGCTGGTCCGGTCGGCGATCCGGGGGCTGCTCACGGCCACCGACCCCCGGCTGGCCGGTCGGCTGCGTGACGTGCTGCGCCGCGATGACGACTACCTGAGCGCCGGCAAGCCGGTCTGCGACTGGGACGACCCGGGGGCGCGGGGGGAACTGGTGGACGCGCTGGCGCGAGACGGGCTGGCGGTGCTGGCCGCGCTGGACGGGCGGGAATTGGGGGAGCCGGTGCGCCAGGCGGCGGCGCTGCTGGCCACGGTGATCGGCCAGGACCTCGACGAGGACCCGGATGGGGTGTTCCGGATCGCCCGGCGGGTCGCCCCCGATCGGGTGATCTCCACGGTGGACCCGGAGACCCGGCACGGGCACAAGACGGCCGCCCGTGGGTTCGACGGCTACAAGGGTCATGTCGCGGTGGACGCGGACTGCGAGCTGGTCACCGCCACCGCGGTGACCGCCGGCAACGATGGTGACGCCGCGGCCGCACCCACGTTGCTGGCCGGCGAGCTGTCGACCGGCGCCGCGGCGGCCGGGTCCGCCGAGGACGCATCCAAGGACCAGCCCGGTCCCGCCGCTGATGGTGAGCATCTGCGGGTCTACGGCGATGCCGCCTACGGGGCCGGCGAGCTCCTCGACACCTTGGAACGCTCCGGCGCCGAGGTGATGTGCAAGGTGCAGCCGCCGGCCGCGGCCGGCGGGCGGTTCACCAAGGACGCGTTCACCGTCGACCTGCTCGCCCGGACCGTGACCTGCCCGGCCGATCAGGTGGCGCCACTGCGCAGCGCCACCCCCGGTGCGATCGCCTACTTCGGGACCGCCTGCGCGTGCTGCCCGTTGGCCACCCGGTGCACCACCGCCAAGGGTGGGCGCACCATCTACGTCGGCCCCTACGAGGAACAACTCGCCCGTGCCCGCGCGCGGCAACGAGACCCGCAGTGGACCGCGGACTACAAGGCGACCCGGCCCAAGGTGGAACGCAAGATCGGTCACCTGATGCGCCGCCGGCACGGCGGACGGCGAGCCCGGGTCCGCGGCCGGCGCAAGGTTGCCGCCGACTTCTCGCTGCTCGCCGCCGCGGTCAACCTTGCCCGATTGTCGGTTCTGGGCCTGCAGACCACACCAGCCGGATGGGTGATCGCCCCAGCGACCAGCTAAGCGACCATCGGGGCGATCCCAGCGATGCCCAGCCGCCACGCGGCTGCCCCCCGACCCCTTCCACGATCGCCAAATCGCTCGCCCCGGCCTCCAGACCGTCCACCACCGCAGGCCCGCCTACCCCCAATCGGGGCTCCCATGTTCAGTTATCGCCAG
The DNA here is from genome assembly GCA_016880465.1 of Micromonosporaceae bacterium. Classification (GTDB taxonomy): domain Bacteria; phylum Actinomycetota; class Actinomycetes; order Mycobacteriales; family Micromonosporaceae; genus EFPC-2. The sequence goes on along the minus strand of JAEHDK010000778.1, from coordinate 3 downwards.
CCC
>JAEHDK010000777.1 GCA_016880465.1 Micromonosporaceae bacterium | reverse complement strand
GTACATCGCAGTCCAGTGGTAGCCACCCACGATGCGCCACAGGCCCAGGGCCACCACGACCCATCGGCTGCCGAGTCCGTTCCCCTCGCACCGGTGGCATCACGACTGCGAACGGTTGTTGTGACCGCCACGGTCGCCGGCGCCGCCATGGCCGCCGTGGTCGCCGTCGTCATGGCCGCCGTCGTGATGGCCGCCGTTGCCGTGGCCGGGATCGACCGGCCCGCGTGGCCGGTCGGGTCGCCGCCGGGGGCGGCGGCGCGGTGGGCTGGTCGCGGGTAACCGTTCCGTGAGGCGCGACTGCCGCGGCGGTGGCTCGTCGCGCTGGTGCGGTGTGCCGGGGCGGCAGTCGGGCGGTGAGTCGCACGGCGTGCAACCGAGCACCAGCCGCGTGGGGCGTCGGCTGCCGACGTCGCGGCAGACCATCAGCGTCAGGTCGTACCGGCAGGCGCGCAGCGCGACGCGTTCAACACCTCGTTCGCGCGATTCGAACCGGACGGTGCCGTCACAGGTGGCCAGGTCGAACCCCTCGAAGCTGCCGAAGCAGTCGTAGAACAGGCGGCGTACCTTGCCGCAGATGCAACCATCCGGCCGGCCATGCGGATCACGACCGCCGGGGTGACCAGTCGGCGACGGTACGGCCGTGTCCGGGTCGCCGCCGAACGCCCGTACCCGGTCTTCCAGCTCACCGACGTAGCGCGCGAAGATCGGCTCCCAGCGGTTCGCCGGCGGGATGGCGGCGGCCACATGGCGCAGGATCGACAGGTTGTGCAGGGCCTTCGGCAGGAGCTGGGCCGCGTTGGCCACCTGGATCCGGAACTCCGTGGTGCCGAGCACCCGGTAGTTGCGTCCGGAGATCTGCCGCAGCACCACGGTGTACGAGCTGCCGTACGACACGCCGGGCGGCAACTGGACGGTGAGCAGCCCGGCGATGGTCTGCGCCATCGGTCCCGGGATCGGCATGAAGCCGACGTCGGTCACCTTCATCACGATCGTCCCGGGCGCGACCGGGCGAAAGGTTGCCAGGCGATTGGCGGCGGGCCCCGGCGCGCACGATGTCCGCCGCGTCGACCTGCGGCATGTACAGCGTGACCAGCGAATCGCGCGGGAGATCGCCCTAGTCGATGACCAGTTCGTCGTGGCGCAGCCGGCTGGTACCGGCGGTTGTCGCGAGCGGCGTCATGGTGGCGGTCTGCTCGAAGGAGATCGCGGACGGCACCAGCTCGAAGGTGTGGTGGACGAGGTGCGCGGCGAAGCCGCCCGGGTTATCGGAGTCGTCGAAGAGGATGTTGCGCTGCGCCAGGTTGTCGCTGGATCCCGGAGTGGCGCCGATCGGCGTCGGGTCGAGGTCATAGTGGATCTCCGCGACGAGGCACTGATGCAGGCCGCGCATGAGCTCCTGGATGCTCTTGAGCCCGCCCGGGTCGTCGGCTTCGGTGAACGGTCCGTTGTGTGGCGGAACAGCGGGAAAGCGCGGGACGTCCTGGTTGACGTCCAGCCAGCAGCCGAAGTAGCCGTACACCTCGCCGGCACCCCAGGGACTCGAACCCCGAACCCGCGGATTAAGAGAGCGGACGAATCTCTGTCTGCTGGACGCGCAGTAGTGCTTGCGCTACGATGCACTACGTGACGATGCCATTGTCGATCCGCTTCGAGGCCGCGCTGTTGGCGCGATTGCGCGCCCGTGCGTCCGCGACGGTAGGCGGCAACACGTCCGCGTT
>JAEHDK010000776.1 GCA_016880465.1 Micromonosporaceae bacterium | reverse complement strand
GCGGCCGCGAGCGTTACCACCGGCACCGGCCCCCAGCGGGACGGCCGGTAGGATAGCTAGCCGTGACCACCGAGCCTGCCGACCCGCGCCGGACCGACCCGGAGCCGGCTGACCCACCCGCCCGCCCGGTGCGCACCAGCGTCGTCCTGCTCTACGGCGACGACCCGCAGGTCCGCGACCGGATGCGGCTCGCCATCGGCACCCGGCCGGCCGCCGGCCTCGCGGTCCGGTTCGTCGAGGCGGCGACGTACGACGAGTGTGTCCGCCTCGTGGATGACGTGGACGTCGACGTGCTCGTGCTCGACGGCGAGTCCACCCCGGCCGGTGGGCTCGGGATCGCCCGGCAGCTCAAGGACGAGGTGCCGGACTGCCCGCCGACGTGCGTGGTGATCGCCCGCGCGGCCGACCGATGGCTCGCGGCGTACGCGCGCGTCGATGCGACGCTCGTCCACCCACTCGATCCGATCACGACCGGCACCACCGTGGCTGGCCTGCTGCGCACCCGCGCCGCCGGGCACCGGAGCAACTCGGCACTGCCGCCGGCGGCGTAGCCCGCCGCGGCCGGCCGATCCGAGGCACTGCAAGCACGGCTCGACCCCCTCTGCTCGGGAGGCCCGCGATGGGCGAACGCACCTGGCCACAGCTGCTGGCCACACTGCTCCAGGCAGCCGAACTGTCCACTGAGGACACCGCCTGGGCGATGGGCGAGATCATGTCCGGCGCGGCGACACCGACGCAGATCGCCGGGTTCGCGATCGGGCTGCGCGCCAAGGGCGAGACGCCGGCCGAGCTCGCCGGACTGGTCGAGAGCATGCTGGCGCATGCGGCCCGGGTCGAGCTGCCCGCCGACGTGGACGCCGTCGACGTGGTCGGCACGGGCGGCGACCGCGCCCACACGGTCAACATCTCGACGATGGCCGCGATCGTGGTGGCCGGCGCCGGCGTACCGGTCGTCAAGCACGGCAACCGGGCCGCCACGTCGGCCTGCGGCGCCGCGGACCTGCTGGAGGAGCTGGGCATCCCGCTCGACCTCGGGCCGGCGGGCGTCCTGCGGTGTGTGACCGGGGCCGGCATCGGCTTCTGCTTCGCCGCGCGCTTCCACCCGGCCATGCGGCACACCGCCGTACCGCGCCGGGAGCTCGGCGTACCGACCGCCTTCAACTTCCTCGGCCCACTGACGAACCCGGCCCAGCCGCGGGCCGGTGCGGTCGGCTGCGCCGACCCGCGGATGGCGCCCGTGATGGCCGAGGTGTTCGCCCGGCGCGGATCGTCGGTCCTGCTCGTCCGCGGCGAGGACGGGCTGGACGAGTTCACCACCACCGCGCCGACCACGGCCTGGGTGGTCACCGGCGGCACCGCCACGCGGACCACGCTGGACGCGGCCGACCTGGGGATCGCCCGGGCCGGTGCGGCGGATCTGCGCGGCGCGGACGCCGCGTACAACGCGGCTGTGGCGCGCCGCCTGCTGGCGGGGGCGCCGGGTCCGGTACGCGACGCGGTGCTGGTGAACGCCGCGGCCGCCATTGCGGCGCACACCGGGCTGACCGGCGACCTGCGTACCGCGCTGGCGGCCGGGATGCAGCGGGCCGCGAGCGCGATCGACTCGGGCGCCGCGGCGCGTACGCTCGACCGCTGGGTCACGGTAGCCACCGCGGCCCGGGCCGCCGAGAACGCCTGACCCGGTTGGCCATCAGACGGTCGGGCCAGCTGGCCGACTGATCGCCCGGTTGACCAAGGCGTGCCCGCACACCACCGTCGATCACAGGCGAGCCGCTGGACCCCGGCATAGATGAGGAGCCGCACATGTCCTACCTGACCACACCGGACGAGGCAACGGCCGACGGCGACACCGCCCGGAGGTACGACGAGGACCGCACCAGCCGGGGGTACGTCGCCAACTTCACCCGCCTTTCGCCACGAGTCGATGCAAACCACCGGTAAGGAGTCTGGCGCGCTGCGTGATGCGTCGTGCCAACCCGGGCGACACGCCGGTACGCCTCCGTCGGGCCCGTCCGGTGGCATGGCACGGTCGGACGAAGCGACCGCACCGGAGGTACCCGTGCCGACGACCGAGCAACTGACCTGCGCCGTCTGTGGACGCGTTACGCCGTACGAGAAACCGCCGTGTGTCGACGGACACGAGGCCGAATGTCCGGAGTGGACCTGCACCCGGTGCGGCGAGGCACTGCTGCTCGCGCCACCGACCCAGGCGGTCTGGGGCGCACTGCCGATCGGCCGGCACCGCAGACTGCCGCGCCACCGCGCCCAGCCGCGCAGGCACGCGGCCTGATCGCGGCCCGCGGGGGGCGGACGTACGCCGCGGCTAGTGCTCGGCGCCCCGCCGCGACCCGGTGTAGTACTCGAACAGCAGCCCGCCGGCGCCAACCAGCACGGCCGCGAGACCGGCGGCGATCAGCCACCACATCCAGTACACCAGGCCGAGTCCGGCGGCCAACGTCGCGAGCCCGAGCCCGAACGGCCAGTAGCTGCCCGGGCTGAAGAACCCGATCTCGCCGGCGCCTTCGGTGATCTCCGCGTCGTCGCGGTCCTCCGGGCGCGGCTCGATGCGCCGCGAGACGAACCAGAAGTACCCGCCGCACATCAGGCACAGCAGGCCGGACAGGAGCAGCGCCACCGTGCCGATCCAGTCGAGGTGGTCGAGCTCGGCGGCGGTCCACCAGCCGTACACCGCCGCGACCGTGAAGAGAAACGCGGAGACCAGGCCGAAGATGCGCCATTCACTCTTCATCGCGGCCCTCAGCCCTCGGTGCGCTTGGTGTCGAACGGGTGCGTGGTGGTGGCGAACCGGTCCACGCCGGTGAACCCGATCGCCCCCAATGCGTCCGGCGTGGACATGCCGGCCTGCTTGGCGGCGAGGAACTGGTCGAACTGGGCCGGCGACACGGCCCGCACCTCGAAGTTCATCATCGAGTGGTAGGTGCCGCACAGCTCGGCACAGCGGCCGACGTACCGGCCCTGCTTCTCGATGGTCACCTGGAAGTAGTTGCGCGACTGCGGATCCGGGAACACGTCCCGCTTGAACAGCATCTCCGGCACCCAGAACGAGTGGATGACGTCGCGGCTCGTCTCCTCGAACCGGATCGACCGCCCGGTGGGCAGGACGAGGATCGGGATGACGTCGGTGCTCCCCAGCGTGGACGCCACCGTCCGCGCGGTCGGGTCGCGGTCCGGCGCCGAACGGTAGTTGAACTGCCAGTTCCATTTGAACGCGACGACCTCGACCGTCATGTCGGGCCTTTCCGACAGCTTGTTCACGTCGGTCTGCACGACGGCGGTGTAGAAGAACAGCACGGCGACGACCAGGAACGGCGTCACCGAGTAGAGGATCTCCATCGGCATGTTGAACCGGGTCTGCGCGGGCAGCTCCTCGCCGCGCTTGCGGTACCGCACCACGCACCAGAAGATCAGGCCCCAGACGAAGAAACCCACCGCGAGGGCTGCGACGACCGAGCCGATCCAGAGGTCGTACATCCGCTGCGACTGCTGCGTGATGCCGCCCTGTGGCCAGCCGAAGCCGTCGAACGCGGCCCCGACGTCGCAGCCGGCGAGGAGCGTGACCAGTACCGCGCCACCGATCCCGAGCCGCAGACCGCGCCGCACCGCCCTTCCTCGTGGGACCACCTGGTGCCTCCTCGCCGATCTTCGCCACGGTCGAACGGTCGCAGAGTACTCGACGGGGCCGATCCATACCGGCTTGGGGTCGGTGTGTCCGGGCGGCGGGTTACCGTGCAGGGGTGGTCTACCTCGACGCGGCGAGCGCGGCGCCGTTGCACCCGGTTGCCCGCCAGGCGCTGCTGGCCGCGCTGGACGACGGTTGGGCCGATCCGGGCAAGCTCTACGCGCAGGCCCGCCGGGCGCGCCAGCTGCTCGATGCGGCGCGGGCCGCGGTGGCCGAGGCGGGCGGCGTACCGCCGGAACAAGTGATCTTCACCCCGAGCGGTACGGCGGCCGC
>JAEHDK010000775.1 GCA_016880465.1 Micromonosporaceae bacterium | reverse complement strand
GGGTGGCCCCGCAGCGCGGTGATCGCGGTCGCCACCGCCACGGCGAGGCTGGCCAGGCCAGCGACCGGCAGGGCCGCGCGGGCGCCGGTGGGCAGGTACCCGGCAGGCGCCCGGGGCGCGAGCGAGGCCGCCCGAAGGGCCCCGAACCGTACGCCGGCGAGGCGGACCTCGGCGACCAGCGCGCCGACGAACCAGCCGGCGAACAGGGTCAGGAAGTCCACCCGAACCCCGTGGTGCGGAAGGGACCAGGCGAGGGAGGCGAAGATGCCGGCGGTCAGCCCGGTCGCGCGCCAGCGGCGGGTCGTGGCGAGGTAGGCGATGACCCGGTCGCCGTTGGCCGCGGTGATGCCGAGGCCGTGGCGGCGCGCGAAGGTCTCCAGCCGGCGCCGGTCGAGCGGGCTGCGCTCCACCGCCACGGCGAGCCAGATCCACAGGCCGACGAGCGCGACCGCGGCGGGAATGACCACGGTGATCAGCACCTGTTCAATGTAGCAGATCATTGCTACATTGGCCGTCATGGGCTCACCCCGGTTGGTCGACGACGCGGTGTGGCAGCAGCTCGGCCCGTACGCCGGTCAGCTGGCGCCGCGCACGGTCCGGCGGGTACGGCTGGGCGCCGCCGTGGCCGTCGTGCTGCTCGCCCTCGGCACGCTCGTCTGGCACGTCGGACTGGTCGTACCGCGGGTCGGCTGGTCCGGTACGCGCGGCTGGGCGTACTCGGTGCCACCCGGCGGCCCGATCGCTTACCAGGTCACCATCGTGAACAACGGCTGGCGCCCGATCCGGGTGGTCGGCGCCGGCCGCAGCGACAACGGCCTGGAGCTGACGATGGTCGCGGCGACCTTCCCGGGCGAGGCGGCCACGGTCGAGCCGGCCGCCCTGCCGGTCACACTGCGCCCCGGCGAGCTGTGGACGTTCACGCTCGTCTACCGGATCGTCGACTGCGCGGCGGTACGCGCGGACCCGTGGCCGGTACCCATCCGCATCGCGCGCCCCTGGGGCGTGCACACGGCGTACGTGGATCTGCCGACCGGGCCGTCCGGCTCGCCGCTGGAGCCGTACCACTACCCGGGCGATCCTGACACGGTCCAGTGGCAGCGGCACCTGGCCGGCGTGGCGTGCGGCCCGCCCTGATCGCGGCAGCGGCCCACGCCGGGGTCAGGCAGCCGACAGTCCACAGTGGACAGGTGCGGAGCTACTCGTACGGGTCGGATTGGTCACCATGTCTTCGACCGAGGGAACCCGCTAGCTCAGCGAACTCGTCCTCGGTGAGCACGACGCTGGCCATGGCCAGGATGTCGCCTTCGGACAGTCGATCAGGCACGCCGACGAGCACGTCATCATTGCGTCGGACGTGCACCACCACGGGTACGTCGGCGCCGTCTGGGGCGGGTGGAAGAACCGGGCGGGTAGGGACTTTGCCGTTGCGATGCGGCAGGCGGCGGTCGTGGACGTATCACCGTCAGCGTCCGGTGCGGTGTCGGGCGCGGTCCCGTGGTCGTGCACCGGTAAGCCGACGGTAACGAAGGCCCAGTCCGCTGGCGGGAACAGGGTGCCCAAGAAGCGAATGCCGGCGTGCCGAAAGGCCCTGGCGGTTGCGGCTGGCCCCCAGTTGCGGCTTCCCGTCGTGTACGGTCGCGAGCTTCGTGATGGCGGCTCCGAGATTGGTCATGAGGTCGCCCGAGGTGTTACCAAGCTTCGGTGGGGGCGAGCCGGGCGGCGCGCCAGGCGGGGTAGAGGCCGGCAAGGCCACCGATGATTTCCGTGGTTACCACGCCGCCGGTGCTGGCCCAGGCCGGCACGAGCACGGGCCACGCCTGGTACGCCGCGTATCCGGCGGTGGCGGCGATGCCCAGCTGCGCGCCGCCGAGATCGGCGCCGAGCACGACGACCGGAGAGCGGGCGGTGGCCACGTTGAGTCAGGTTCCGGTTGCCGCGCACCGATCTGCGCCGCCGGCGGAGCCCATGTGCTTGTCGCGCTGACCGGGTGGAGTTTCCGTGATGGAAGCGCTCTGGCGGTAACCGGTGGTGCGGGGCATACCATCGACGGATGGTGCGTAAGCCGCCGACCGCAGATGTGGGCGCCCGCGTCGACGTCGTTCGGGCAATCGCGGCCGCTCGGCTCGAGGACCGCGGGCCGCTGATGCCGGTCCTGCACGACGTGATGGCGGAGTTCGGTTACATCGACCACGCCGACGTGGTCGCTATCGCCGACGTGCTCAACCTGTCGGTGGCCGATGTGCACGGGGTCGTCTCGTTCTACAAGGACTTCCGCACCGCCCCGGCACCCGCTCACATCGTGGCGCTGTGTCGGGGCGAGGCGTGCCAGTCCGTCGGCGCCGAGGCGCTGTACGCCGCCGCGCGCTACGCTGCCGCCGCCGGGGACTACGGTCCCGACACCGAGGTGGAACAGGTGTTTTGCTTCGGCAACTGCGCGCTCGGCCCCTCGGGCACCATCGACGGGCGCCTCGTCGGGAGGCTCGACCCGGACCGGCTCTCGGCGCTGACCCAGGAGTGGCGGTCGTGAACCCGATCTGCTGGGTTCCGCAGGACGCTGCCGCGCTGTCGGTGGGCGCCGACGAGGTCGCCGCAGCGCTGGCCGCGGCCGGTGCGGAGGTTCGCCGCAACGGCTCGCGTGGCCTGCTGTGGGCCGAGCCGCTGGTCGAGGTCGAGACGGACCCGGGCCGAGTGGGGTTCGCGCAGGTCACACCCCTGGACGTCCGCCCAGTCCTCGCCGCCGACACGGGGCACCCCAAGTGCATCGGCGTGGTCGACGACCATCCCTGGCTGACCGGGCAGCTGCGGGTCAGCTTCGCCCGGGTCGGCGTGATCGAGCCGACCTCGTTGTCGTCGTACGCCGAGCATGGTGGCTGGGCCGGCCTGCGTAGAGCCCTGTCGATGTCCCCGGAGCAGGTGGTCGAGGAGGTCGTCGCCTCGGGCCTGCGCGGCCGGGGTGGCGCCGGCTTCCCGGCTGGCGTCAAGTGGCGCACGGTGGCCGGGACGCAGGCGGACCAGAAGTTCGTGTGCTGCAACTTCGACGAGGGCGACTCGGGCACGTTCGCGGACCGGATGATCGTCGAGGGCGACCCGTTCACCCTCCTGGAGGGCATGACGATCGCCGGCTACGCGGTCGGCGCCACCGAGGGCTACGTCTACGTCCGCTCGGAGTACCCCCACGCCGTCGCCACCCTACGCCGCGCCATCGACCTCGCTTACACGCAGGGGTTCCTCGGCCCGGATGTGCTCGGCAGCGGGGTCCGGCTCGACCTGCACGTGCGGGTCGGCGCCGGTGCCTACCTCTGCGGCGAGGAGTCCTCGATGCTGGACAGCCTCGAGGGCAAGCGCGGCGAGGTCCGTGCGAAGCCACCGATCCCCGCGATCTCGGGGCTGTTCGGCCAGCCCACGCTCGTCAACAACGTGCTCACGCTGTGCGCGGTGCCCGCGATCGTCGCCGCTGGCGGCGCGTCGTACGCCGAGCTGGGGCGTGGCCGCTCGCTGGGTACGCAAGTGTTCCAGTTGGCCGGCAACGTCGCTCGCGGCGGCATTGTGGAGCTGCCGTTCGGGGTGACCCTGCGCGAGCTGGTCGAGGACTGGGGCGGCGGCACCCGGTCCGGCCGCCCGGTGCGCGCCGTCCAGGTCGGCGGCCCGCTCGGCGCGTACGTGCCGCCCCACCAGTTCGACACCCCGCTGGACTACGAGGAGTTCGCTGGCATCGGCGCGATGGTCGGCCACGGCGGCGTCGTGGTATTCGACGACACCGTGGACATGGCCCGGATGGCCCGCTTCGCGTTTGAGTTCTGCGGCGAGGAATCCTGCGGGAAGTGCACGCCGTGCCGGATCGGCTCGGCCCGCGGCGTGGACGTGATGGACGAGGTGCTCGCCGGCCGCAATGTCGACGCCAACCTGATCCTCCTCGATGACCTGTGCGAGACAATGACGAAGGGGTCGCTGTGCGCCATGGGCGGCCTGACCCCGATGCCGGTCCGCAGCGCCCTGCGGCACTGGCCCGAGGACTTCGCGCAGCTTGCGGAGCGAACCAGCAGGCAAGGCGCGCCGAAGGGCACCGGCGCACGGCGTGGCGGAGCGAAGCACCAGGGAGCACAGTGATGGCTGTAGAGACCTACGTTCCAGAGCCCGACCTCGGCACCCCGACCGTGGGCGGCACCGAGACCGTGCGGGTCACCGTCGACGGCCGCACCGGCGAGGTCCCCGCCGGCACGTCCGTGATGCGGGCAGCTTCGGAAGCCGGGATCAACATCCCGAAGCTGTGCGCCACCGACAGCCTCAAGGCGTTCGGGTCGTGCCGCATATGCCTGGTCGAAGTGGACGGGGTTCACGGCACGCCTGCCTCCTGCACGACGCCGTGCACCGACGACATGGTCGTCACTACCCAGTCCACCGAGCTTGCTCGGCTGCGGCGCGGGGTCATGGAGCTGTACCTCACCGACCATCCCGCCGACTGCGCCGGCTGCGCCCGCGGAAACTGCGAGATGCAGGCGCTGGCCACGACGGTGGGCGTGGCCGAGATCCGCTACCCCCGGCGCGAGCCGGCCCGGCAGCACGCGTCGTACGACGAGAGCAACCCGTACTTCGCCTACGACCCGGCCTCCTGCATCGTCTGCTCGCGCTGCGTTCGTGCGTGCGGGGAGACCCAGGGCACGTTCGCGCTCACCGTCGCCGGCCGCGGCCTCGGGTCGGTGGTGAGTCCGGGCGGCACCGACTTCTTTTCCTCCGAGTGCGTCTCGTGCGGCGCGTGTGTCCAGGCCTGCCCGACCTCGGCACTGACCGAGAAGAGCGTCGTCGAGCTTGGTATGCCCACCCGCGTCGTCGACACCACGTGCGCCTACTGCGGTGTCGGCTGCTCGTTCCGCGCCGAGGTGCAAAGCGAGCCCGCCGGCTCAGGAGGCACCGGCTCAGTGGGCGACGGCATCCGGCTTGTTCGGATGGTCCCGAGCAAGGCGGGCGGCGCGAATGAGGGCCACTCGTGCGTGAAGGGCCGCTTCGCCTACGGCTACGCCCACCACCCCGAGCGGCAGATGCACCCGATGGTGCGCGACTCCATCGACGACGAGTGGCGCGTGGTGAGCTGGAAGGAGGCCATCGCGAAGGTGGCCTCGGGGTTCAAGGCGATCCAGGCCGAGTACGGCATCGGCGCGATCGGCGGCATCTCCTCCTCGCGCTGTACCAACGAGGAGGTGTACGTCGTCCAGCAGTTGGTGCGCGCCGGGTTCGGTAACAACAACGTCGACACCTGCGCCCGGGTCTGCCACTCGCCCACTGGCTACGGCCTCAAGCAGGCGTTCGGCACCTCGGCCGGCACCCAGGACTTCGCCTCGGTCGCCGATGCCGACGTGATCCTGCTGATCGGTGCCAACCCCACGGACGCCCACCCGGTGTTCGCGTCGCGGATGAAGCGGCGGCTGCGCGCGGGCGCCCGCCTGATCGTGGCCGACCCGCGACGTATCGACCTGGTCCGCAGCCCGCACGTGCAAGCGGCGTACCACCTCCAGTTGCAGCCCAGCTCCAACGTCGCCTTCGTCAACGCGATGGCCCACGTCGCGGTCACCGAAGGCCGGTATGACGAGGCGTTCCTGCGCGAGCGGTGCGAGAACGTCGACGGCTACCTCGCCTTCATCTCCGACCCGCAGCACTCGCCGGAATCCGTCGAGCCGATCACCGGCATCCCGGCCGCCGCCCTGCGCGAGGCCGCCCTGCTCTACGCGACCGCGCGCAACGCCGCGATCTACTACGGCCTCGGCGTCACCGAGCACAGCCAGGGCTCGACAATGGTGATGGGCATGGCCAACCTCGCGATGGTCACCGGCAACATCGGCCGCCGCGGCGTGGGGGTCAACCCGCTACGCGGTCAGAACAACGTGCAGGGCTCCTGCGACATGGGCTCCTTCCCGCACGAGCTGCCCGGCTACCGGCATGTGTCCAGCAACGACGTGCGTGCCATCTACGAGCAGCGCTGGGGCAGGGTCCTGGACCCCGAGCCCGGGCTGCGAATCCCGAACATGTTCGACGCCGCGCTCGCGGGCACGTTCAAGGGGCTCTACGTCCAGGGCGAGGACCTTGCCCAGTCCGACCCCAACACCCAGCACGTGGAGGCGGCGCTGCGGGCGATGGACCTGGTCGTCGTCCAGGACCTGTTCCTCAACGAGACCGCACGGTTCGCGCACGTGTTCCTGCCCGGCACCTCGTTCCTGGAGAAGGACGGCACGTTCACCAACGCCGAGCGCCGCATCAACCGCGTGCGGCCGGTGTTTCCGCCCCGTCAAGGCAAGGACGAATGGCAGATTACCTGCGAGATCGCGCAGGCGATAGGCTTCCCCATGCGGTACGGGAACGCCGCGGAGATCATGGACGAGATCGCGGCCACCACACCGACGTTCGCCGGTGTTTCCTTCGCCGCTCTCGACGCGGAGGGCTCGATGCAGTGGCCGGTCACCGCGGCCGCGCCGTACGGCACCCCGACAATGCACGTGGGCGGGTTCGTGCGTGGCAAGGGGCTGCTCGTCGAGACCGTCCACGTGCCGACCACCGAGCGGTCCAACCGGCGGTTCCCGCTCATCCTCACCACGGGTCGCATCCTGACCCAGTACAACGTCGGTTCGCAGACCCGACGTACCGACAACAACGCCTGGCACCTCGAGGACATCCTCGAGATCCACCCGGCCGACGCGGAGATGCGTGGCATCTCGACCGGCGACCTGGTCGAGCTGAGCAGCCGGGTCGGGTCCACCACGCTGCGGGCGAAGGTGACGAGCCGGATGCCGCCCGGCGTCGTCTACACGACGTTCCACCACCCCGTTACCGGCGCCAACGTGGTCACCACCGAGAACTCCGACTGGGCTACCAACTGCCCCGAGTACAAGGTCACCGCGGTCCAGGTCGGCGTCGCGAACGCCCGCGGCGAGACCGACCTGGAGGCGGAGCGGCGTCGGCACGGCGTCGAGTACGCCGGCACACCGTGAGCGTGAGGAGTGAGCTTGCGAGCCCCGCAGCGCGAACAGCCGCCAGTGCCGTGAGCGGCCGGCCCGAGGTGCGGATGGGCAACGACATCGCCCGCCAGTTCGCGCACCTGCCCTACGACCAGGCGACCGCGGCCATCGCCAGGCACTTGCGCATGTTCTGGGACCCCCGCATGAGGGAGGCCCTCCGCGGCGCCGTCGCGGCCGGCGACGACGACGTCGACCCACTCCTCCGCGCCGCCGCCGCGAACCTCTGAGGGATGACATCGTCTCAGGAATGGAGCAGCGGATCAGGAGGTGGCCCGCGGCGTGCAGTGGTTCGGGCAGCGACGCTTCCGTGGACCGGATGTGGCACAACCCGAACCGCATTCCCACAGCTCAGGGGCCGGTTGTGACCGCTTCAGCCGTGCGGAGCGTGGTCCACCGTCGATGCGTATCGCGTGCGAAACATCGCGAATCAGCACCATCCACGTGGATTCCGTTGACCCAGCCATCTCACGGCCCTAGCCCGAGACTGGAACGTGGGCGCTGAGGCGGGCGAGATCGGCAGCGGTCCGACCGGATACCCAGCCGAGCTGATTGGTGGGACCGATCATGCGCCGGTCGGTCTCGCCCAAAATCGCGGCTGCCGCCGCATCCACACTCGCCCGCTTGGCGGCCATCACCGGCACCAGCGCGCCCTTCGCCTCGGCGTCCACGGCCTGCCCGGCGTGGTCCGTCGCGGCCTGGAGACGCTCGCCGATGCGCTGGGCGAAGGCGAACAGAAAAGAGCGCCGAAACGACGGCGTCCGGGAACGGCGGTCGCCGCGGTGACTCATCATCGCGGTGGTGGCTTGGACAAGCAGCGAGGTGTAGAGCATCTCGACCGACGCGAGATCGGCCGCGTAGCCGACCAGCGTGGTAAAGCCGAACTCCTTGGTCCAGGCGGCCCGACATGAGTTCACCTCGGCGACGCGCTGCAACAGCGTCGCCTTCGCCTCCTCGTACGGGTTGTCGAGGCCGACCCGAATCGCCACCGGACGGTCCCGCGCATCCGTGGTCGCGGCCAACAACGCGTAGTCAATGCTGTACCGCGCCATCAGCTCCTGGGCCTTGGCCGTGAGAGACTCCGCCTCCTCGACGAACTCGGTCGACTCGGCCTTGGACAGCAGCGCACGAACCTTGTCCCGCATCCGAAGGTCAGCTGACTGGTCGACCATTCGGGGAGCGAGCGAACCCCGACGTCCCTCACCGGGGATCGCAGCGATGACCCCAACGTCCGGCAGGCTTGAGACACGATGAAGCACCTCCACGGCCATCCGGTGGACCATCGCCTCGTCCAACCCGGCCCGGGCCGCACTAACCGACCAGTAGTCCTCGGCGGGCTGCCACCAGACACGAGCGCCAACGGCGTCGAGTTGCGCATCCCAGGCCTCGGCGACCGTCGCGGTGGCGTACTGCGTCCGCTGTGTCGCAACGAGATCCTTCAACACCTCGACGTGCGCACCACCCAAGTGCCGTCGAGCGACGCGCACCAGTTCGGCCGGCTGCCAGCCCCGGCCCCACACGTCACGAATCTCCGCGACGAGGCGCCGGTGCAGTGCCTCGGCCGCACCGGGCAGCCGGACGAGTGTCGTCAGGATCCGCTCGAATCGAACCGACTCACCCGCCTCAAGCGCGGTGCACGCATCCCACAACATGTCGTCGACCCGCTGAGCCGCAGTCGGTCGGCGTCCAACGTGAACGCCGCCGCAATCCGGACAATAACCGCCGGCCTGCTCCCTCCGGCGCCGTGCCCGCTCTTTCTGCTTCGCGCTGCGGCGTTGACGGTTGTTCACCCCCACCTCGCCACCTCCCGCCGCATCCTGACACGATAGGGTTGACGATCGGTCGATCGACACGTCCTAGCCGGGTCGCCAACCTGAACCGACCTGTCGTGACCGTCAGCCGACCGACCAGGTTCTCCGCGCACCAACGGGTGGACCAGTCTGGCGCCGGTTGCCCCACACGTCGGCCCGCAGATCGCCCACCGACCGTCGCGTCGGCGTCCGGGAGTTCGGTCCCGGACCACTGTGGATACCCGGCCACCGACAGACACGCGGCGCGGGTTCAGCGTCCAGGACAGCCAGCCCGATAGTGTTCCGCGAGTGTCCAATGCCGGTCTGCCGGGAGAGGAGGGCACGTTGAACGCACGCCGGACCGCACCGAGAAGAAGGACCTCGGCCTTGGGCGCCCTGACACTGGCGGAGAAGGGTGAGCTTCTCGACGAGTTGGTCGCGACGCCCGCCGAGGACGATCTGCGCGCCTACCCAGATCTGCACCAGGTCACCACCGCGATGATGCCCTGGCCACCCAGCCGGACAGCCGCATGCTGGTGCGGCTCAGGACGAAAGTACAAGCAGTGCTGCCGTCGCCACGGCCTGGGCACTCTCGACTGACGGCATAGCCCGCAACCCACATCTGAACCGCCGCGCGGGGGTACCGCCCCCTCGATCACGCTCGCCCTCGGTCGCCGGTTCGAGCAATGGTGCACACACCGCCCACAAACCAGCAGGTCAAGGGTTTGGTGGACCGGATGTGGCAGAACCCGAACCGCATACCCGCAGCTCGGGGCCTGCCGTAGTGGTTCCCGCCGTCCGCGGACGGATGACTGACGCCACCGCCCGCCTCGCCCTGGTCGTATCGTTCGGGCCGGTTGCTGTCATCGTTGCTGTCACAACGAGCGCGGCCTAACCTGCGCTTGTGGATCATCGAGGCACCCCACGTCGACGTGGCGCTGCGGCTTGCCGCCCTGGGGTCGAAGAACTGTAACCGCAGGGTCGAGCTGCGGCCGTTCCTGGGTTGATGACCGACGTCGGCGAGGTGATCACCCGGGTCCACCGCGAACAGTGGGCCCGGGTGGTCGCGACCCTGGCCAGGCGCTTCGGCGACCTTGACATCGCCGAGGAGATGGCCGCCGAGGCGTTCGCGACCGCCGTCGAACGCTGGCCGGTCGACGGCGTCCCGCCGAGTCCCGGCGCGTGGCTGACCACCACCGCCCACCGCAAGGCCATCGACCGGCTCCGACGCGAGGCCAGACGCGAGGAAAAGCACAAGGAGGCGCTGATGCTGTCCGACACCGCCGAGCCGCTCGGCGCCATCGACGACGACCGGCTGCGCCTCGTGTTCACCTGCTGCCACCCCGCGCTGGCCATGCAGGCGTGGGTTGCGCTGACCCTGCGGATGGTCGGCGGGCTCACCGTGTCCGAGATCGCCCGCGCGTTCCTGGTCCAGGAGACCGCCATGGGCCGGCGGATCACCCGCGCGAAGGCGAAGATCAAGGCGGCGAGGATCCCCTATCGCGTGCCGTCACGTGAGGACCTCCCGGCCCGGGTCACCGGGGTGCTCGCCGTCCTCTACCTGATCTTCAACGAGGGCTACCTGGCCGCGAACCCCGACAAGGAGCCGGTCCGCGGCGACCTGACCGCCGAGGCGATCCGGCTGACCCGGCTGCTCCGTGCCCTGATGCCG
>JAEHDK010000106.1 GCA_016880465.1 Micromonosporaceae bacterium | reverse complement strand
GCGGGACCTTGCCGGCGGCCTGGGCGGCGCCGGACGGGCACCGTGGCGTAGGAGTGCGCGCTGGACGGGTTGCCGAAGTGTGTGGCCACCTGCGGCTGCATCGCCGCGGCGACTCGCGGATCGACCGGGGTGGTGGCGTTGTAGTCGAGGTAGACCGGCCCGTCCGCGAGGGCCGGATGCCGGCCGTTCATGAGGCGCTGGCAGCGTTCGTTGGCGCCGGATGGCGGGTTTCGTACATGCGCACCGCCACGATGAGGCTGGAGGCGGCGGTGATCGCGGCGACGCCGAGGTCGCGCCACAGCCGGTAGACGCCCACGGCGCGGGCGCGCCAGGCGGGGTGGGCGACGTTGCCGATCACGGCGAGCAGGGTCGGGTAGACCATGGCCGTGTGCCGAACGAGCCGATGATGCTCGGGGTTTGTGGACCTCGGACCAGCCTCCGGCGCGGGGCACCGAATCCCGCCGGGCAGTTTCATTGTATCGGTGGGACAACCCGCTCGACATCGGCCCGAATGAGGATTTCCGTTCCCCGACCTGTGCATATGCTGGTCGGGACCCCCAGCCCACACTTATCGGGGAGCACTGTGCCGGACGCCAGAACGCAGGAGATCGCCGCCGAACAGCAGGTCGTCGACCGGGTCTACGACCGGCTCGAGGGGATGCGCGCCCAGGCGGATGCGCTCGCTGCCGAGGGTCACCGGCGGGCAGCGGCCAGCTCGGTCACCGGATTGGTGGAGCGTGACGCGATGGTCCACCGGGCCGCCGCGCAGCTTCGGGCGCTTGACGCCGAAGCGGAGGGCCTCGTGTTCGGCCGGCTCGACTTCGACGACGGCGAGACCTATCACATCGGGCGGCTGGGCGTGCGTGACGACCTGGAACCACTCTTGGTCGACTGGCGGGCGCCCGCCGCCGCACCGTTCTATCGGGCTACCTCGGGAGAGCCGTTGGGTGTGGTGCGCCGCCGGGTCATCATCTGCCGGGGCCGGGAGGTGATTGACCTCGACGACGACATGCTGTCCCCGGATTACGTCGGTGACTTGCGCGTACTCGGTGAGGGGGCGCTGCTGGCCGCGCTGCGGCGTTCCCGTGGTCCGCACATGCGCGACATCGTCACCACCATTCAACGGGAGCAGGACAGGGCAATCCGCGCGCCTGCCCGGGGCGTCACCCTCATCACCGGCGGGCCGGGGACCGGCAAGACGCAGGTCGCGCTGCATCGGGCGGCGTACCTGCTCTACACCGACCGCGGCCGGTTCACCGACGGCCGCATCCTGGTGGTGGGCCCCTCGACGGTGTTCACCAACTACATCAGTCGGGTCCTTCCCTTGCTCGGTGAGGACAGCGTGCATCTGCGCGCCATTGGCGAGCTCGTCGAGGGGGTGACCGCCACCCGCCGCGGCTCGGCGGAAGTCGCCCAGATCAAGGGCAGCGATCGGATGCGGGACGTGCTGATCGAGCTCATCTGGCAGACGCCGCCGACGGCGCCGGATCGGCTGCGACTCGTGTACGCGGGGCAGGTGCTCACGCTCGGGGCGGACGACCTGTCGGCGGCCCGCCGTCGGGTACGCGCCCGGTGCGAAGCGATCGGCAGGAAGCCCAACGCCGCGCGCACGCTCGCCGCCGCAGTCCTCCTGGACGCCTCGTGGACCATGGTGGACGGTACGCATCTCGACCGGGACCTGTTCGCCGAGGAGGTCGGCGAACGCGGCGAGTTCCGCCGGTTCCTGCAGGCATGGTGGCCGGTGCTGACGCCGACGAAGGTGCTGTCGTGGCTCACCGACGCTGCTCGGGTGGTCGGCCTGGACGCCAGTGCCGCCGAGACGCTGGCCGCCTCGTACCGGGGCCGGACCGACTGGTCCGTGGACGACGTGCCGCTCCTCGACGAGCTCGCCGAACTGCTCGGCGAGCCGCCCGCCGCACCGAAGGCGCCTGAGCCCGAGTGGCGGCTGCGCGAGCTGACCACCGGCACCCGACGCGTGGAAACTTTCGTCCTCAGCTGCGGTCTGCGGGACGGATGGGAGCTGTACGCGCCCGGACACCCGACGCCGATCGCCCTCGCGGGACCGGCGATCGACAACGATGCAGTCGCCGCCGCCCAGCGCTGGGCTGAAGCCGTCATCCTCCGGGAAGGACACCGGGTGGTGAGCTGGACGGACGGGTTCGGCCCGCATGGCGAGGAGGGCTACGTGCCGGTGCTGGCCGAGCCGCTGCCGGTCGAGGAGCCCGACGACGACTCGCCCGCCGACGACCCCTATCTCCACCTGATCCTCGACGAGGCCCAGGATCTATCGCCGATGGAGTGCCGGATGATCGCACGCCGAGCCGAATACGCGTCGATGACGGTCGTCGGCGATCTCGGCCAGGCGACCCACCCGCTGGCAGCCGGTTCGTGGCCGCAACTGCTCACCCGGCTCGGCAAGCGCGAGGTCCGGACGCTGGAACTGCACACCGGATACCGAGTACCCCAGGTCATCGCGGACTACGCGACGCGGGTCCTCGCCCCCGGGATCGCGCCGACGCCTTCGTACCGGCCCGGCGGCACGTTGTCGGTGCGGCAGGTCGACGACCTACCCGCCGCGGTTCAACAAGCGGTCCGGCAGGCTCCACGCGACGCGACCGTTGCGGTCATCGCCGCCGACGACGCAGCCGAAGAACTCGTCCCGCTCATCGACGTAACCGACGTCGCCGTGGTGCCGGCCAGCTTGGTCAAGGGCCTGGAGTACGACCATGTGATCGTGGTAGAGCCGGCCGACATCGTGGCCGCCGAACCTCGTGGCCACAACCGGCTGTACGTCGCGCTGACGCGAGCCGTCGCAGGTCTGCTCGTCCTTCACCAGAAGACGCTGCCCGCCGCCCTGCGCGACTGATGGGTTGTTTGCCGGTCCGCCGCGCCTAGTGTCCGCCGGCCCCCGCCAGCCAAGCGCCCCCACATGCCGGGCAGCGCATGGCGAGCCCGCGACTCGCCCGAACCCTCTACGTCACCGGCGAAACAGCCCTCAACAGCTTCTGCGTCCAGATCTCGCAGCGGGCCGACGGTGTACCTACTCTTCTTTCGGGCCGCTGGTGGGGTGCATCTGGAGCCTGATGAGGATACCTTCGGCGTCGGTGTGGCCGAGCTGCTGAAGAATGGAAAGTGCCTGTCGCCAGACCACGCGGGCTGAGTCGTGCTTGCCGTCGGCCAGGTAGGCGTCCCCGAGATGGGTCAGAACCTCGGTCTCGAGGTCGCGGAAGGCAAGCTGTCGACAGATGGCCAGCGCCGACTCGAAGGTGGCGATGGCATGGTCGAGCCGGCCTACGCGGTGGTACACGTACCCGATACTGTCCGATCTGGCGGCTTCGCCATGACGGTGACCGAGGCGGCGCAGTTTGGCGAGCGCCAAGAGACACCACCGCAACGTCAACAATTAGATTCACATGCGTCAGTTCGTGGGCGTGGGCTGCAGCTCGTCGTGGTCGTGCTCCAGGTGGGGTTCGATTTGCGGGACCGGGGCGACGGCGCGGGCCCGCAGCAGGTGCGTGATCGTGCCCCATATCCCGCGGCGGAAGATCAGCACGACCGCGATGAAGATGACGCCGGTGACCAGGCCGGTCGCCTCGAAGCCGGCTGTCGCCAGCCAGTCCTCCAAGCGGACGATCGCGGCGGCGCCGACCAGGCTGCCCCACAGGGTGCCGATGCCGCCGAGGATGGTCATCATGGCGACCTTGCCGGAGGTCGTCCAGTAGACCTCCTGCAGGGAGGCGAAGCCGTGGTTGACCGCGTACAGGCCGCCAGCCAGGCCGGCGAGGAACGCGGAGATGACGAAGATGACGAGCTTGTAGTGGTCGGCGGGGTAGCCGAGGGCCCGGACCCGGGCGGGGTTCTCGCGGGCGGCGGCCAGCACCCGGCCGAAGGGTGAGTGCACGATCCGCCAGGCGGCCAGCAGCCCGAGCAGCACCACAGGCAGCGCGGCGTAGTAGAAGACGAAGGAGTTGGACAGGTCGAAGCCGGGCAGTGTGCGCGGAATGCCCTGCAGCCCGTTCTCGCCGCCGGTGACATCCCTCCACTGGTTGGTGACAAAGTACACCATCTGCGCGAAGGCGAGTGTGATCATGGCGAAGTAGATGCCGCTGCGGCGGACCGCGAGGTAGCCGATGGGCAGCGCGAGCATAGCCGCGGCGGCGGTCCCGCCGAGCACCGCGACGTAGAATGGAACTCCACTGTGGATGGCGATCAGCCCGGTGCCGTAGGCGGATGTGCCCCAGAATGCCGCGTGGCCGAAGGACAGCAGTCCGGCGTGGCCGAGCAGCAGATCGAAGGCGACCGCGAACAGTCCCCAGCAGACGATGTCGGTGGCAACCGGGGGGTAGAGCGTCCAGGGCAGGCCGAAGGCGACCAGCAGCCCGGCGGCGAGCAGACCCCACCGCAGCCACGCCCGCCGTCTGTTGAGCCGGTCGAGCAGGGTGAGGATCATACGTGTTCCTCCTTGCCGAACAGCCCGGCGGGCCGGATGAGCAGGACGACGGCCATCAGCAGATAGACCGATGTCTGGGACAAGACGGGGAAGTAGAGGTTGCCGAGGGCGGCGAGCATGCCGATCGTGAAGCCGGCCACCACCGACCCGAAGACGGAGCCGAGACCGCCGATGACGACGACCGCAAACACGGTGATGATCAGGTCAGCGCCCATGCCGGAATTGACCGCCCGCATGGGAGCGGCGAGTACCCCGGCCAGCGCGGCGAGGCCGACGCCGAAGCCGAAGACCGGCGTCACCCAACGCCCGGTGTCGATGCCGAAGGCCCTGGTGAGTTCGGGACGCTCGATGGCGGCGCGCACGATGGTGCCGATCCGCGTACGGGTAAGCAGCAGCCATACCGCCAGGCAGACGACGACGGACAGACCGAGGGTGAAGACCTGGTAGCGCGGAAACTCGAACAGGCCGAGATCGAAGGACCCGGTGACGGGAGCGTGCTCGTACGGCTGGGAGTGCGATCCGTACCGCATCCGCAGCAGGTCCTGGCAGACCAGGGCGATACCGAAGGTCAGCAGGAAGTTGTACAGCGGGTCGAGCGCCAGCAGCCGGTGGATGAGCAGCCGCTCGGCCAGCGTCCCGGCGATCGCCAGCGCCACCGGCACGAGCAGCAGAGCCCACCAGAATCCGAGACCGGCGCTGTCGGCCAGCCAGACCGCGCCGAACGCCCCGAGTGTGTAGATCGCACCGTGGGCGAAGTTGACCACGCGGAGCATGCCGAAGATGACGGCGAGGCCGAGTGCGAGCAGTGCGTAGAAGCTGCCGCTGACCAGGCCGTTGAAGGCCTGTTGCAGGAACGAGGTCATGGGTGGTCCCCTCGGTCGAAGGTGGCCCGGCGCCTGGGCGGGCCACCCGGCCTTGGTGGTTAGCCCATCCGGCAGGCCGGCGAGGGCTGGTCGAACGCCTGGTCGGCGGGGATCTTCTCCACCAGCTCGGTGAAGTCCTCGGGCTCGCTCGCCGCGGCCGGTGCCTTGACCTTGACCAGGTAGGCGTCGTGGACGACTCGGTGATCGTTCGGGCGGACTGTGGCGTTGCGGGCGAAGAAGTCGCTGAACGTCATCCCGTCCAGCTGCTTGGAGACGTCTTCGGCCTTGTCGGTGCCCGCCTTCTGCACGGCCTCCAGGTAGTGGGTGGCCGCCGAGTAGTCGGCCGCGTGGTCGAACGTAGGCCGTTGCCCGGTGCGTTTCTTGAACCGGTCGGCCCAGGCGCGTGCCTCGTCGTCGAGGTTCCAGAACCACGCTGTGGTGAACGTGGTCCCGGCGAGCTTGGCCGCGCCGATGGCCTTGATGTCGCTATCGAAGAGCAGGCCGATGGCGAGGTTGATGCCCTTGTCCCGGAGCTTGAACTGGTCGTACTGCTTCACGAGGTTCGCCAGGTCGCCGCCCGCCTGCAGGGCCCCAAGCACATCCGGTTTCGGGGTCAGCCCCGGGGCCTTGAGGAGGAACGTGGCGAAGTCGTCACTGGGAAACGGGGTGGGGTCCTTGGCCACGACCTTTCCCCCGGCGGCCTCGACGGCGGTGGCGAACTTCGCCTGCATGTCCTGCCCGAAGGCGTAGTCCGGGTACACCAGATACCAGTTCTTGCCGCCCTGCCTGGTCACGTTGGCGGCGGTGCCGTTCGCCAGCATGTAGGCGTCGTAGGCCCATTCGTAGGTGTACTTGTTGCAGCTCTTGCCGGCGAGTTCCGTGGTAGCGGCGGCGGTGTTGAAGTACAGCCGCTTGGACTGCTGCGCGATGGTCGCCACGGCGAGCGCAGCCGAGGACGTCGGCACATCGAACAAAGCGTCGACCTGCTGCCGGTCGTACATCTGACGGGCCTGGGTGCTGGCGACCTCTGGCTTGTTCTGGTGGTCCGCCTTGATCACCTCGATGTTGTCCGTGATCGCCTTGTCGCCGTACTTCCTCTTGAAGTCCTCGACAGCCATTTCCACCGCCGCCACGGCGTTTGGTCCGGTGATGTCGGCGTACAGGCCGGACAGGTCGGTGAGCACGCCCAGCACGATCTTGGCGTTACTGACCTTCCCGCCGCCGGCGCCCGGTCCGCCCCCGCAGCCCGCTAGCAGCGCCCCGACCGCGGCCGCGGCGATCCCCATCGACAACCTACGGTTCAACGCCTGCCTCCTGATCGACTGTGCATCGTCTTTTTCTCCTGATCGGTAGGTCCCGGTGAGCGGGAGGGGTGGGTGTGGGGTCAGAGTCCGAGGTAGGCGAGCAGTTCGCCTTCGCGCTGGCGTACCTCGGCGTTGCGCAGCGACTCGACGATTCGGCCCTGCGCGAGCAGATAGTGGCGGTCGGCGACGGTGGCGGCGAACCGCAGGTTCTGCTCGACGAGCAGCACCGCCACCCCGTCCCTCTTGACCTCGCGCAGGATCTCGCCGATCCGGTCGACGATGATCGGTGCGAGGCCCTCGGTCGGCTCGTCGCACAGCAGGACACGCGCGCCCGTGCGCAGTACCCGGGCCAGCGCAAGCATCTGGTGCTCGCCGCCGGACAGCTTGCCGCCGGGCAAGCGGCGCCGGGTGGCCAGCACTGGGAAGGTGTCGTAGATCCGGGGCAGCGGCCACGCGGAGGCGAGTGTGGCGGGCGGCAGGGTGAGGTTCTCCTCGACGGACAGGCCGGCGTAGATGCCGCGGTCGTCGGGCACGTACCCGATACCGAGCCGGGCGCGGCGGTGCGGCGGAACCGCGGTGAGGTCGCGCCCGGCGAACACAACTCGGCCGGTCATCGCCCGGTGCAGGCCCATGACGCAGCGCAACAGGGTGGTCTTGCCCGCCCCGTTGCGGCCCACGAGGGTGACCACCTCGCCATCGCCGACCTGCAGGGTCACCTCGTCCAGAACCCTGGCTTCGCCGTAGGAGGCACTGACGCCCGTGATGTCAAGCAACGTGGGCCCCCAGGTACGCCTCGATGACCCGTGGTTCGGCCTTGACCTCTTCGTACGGGCCCTCCACGAGCACCTCACCGCGCTGCAGGACGGTCACGGTGTCGGCGAGCGAGCCGACGACGCTCATGTTGTGCTCGACCATCACCACGGTGCGGCCGGCTCGGACGCGCGCGATCAGGGCGGTGGTCCGGTCGACGTCCTCCAGGCCCATCCCGGCCGTCGGCTCGTCCAGCAGCAGCAGTTTCGGATTCAAGGCGAGTGCGATTGCCAGCTCGAGGGCACGCTTCTGGCCATACGGGAGACTCTCGGCCGGCCGTTCGGCCAGCCTCGCCAGCCCCACCTCGTCGAGCAGTTCGACGGCACGGTCGGAGAACCGGCGCATCAGCCGGTCGGTACGCCAGAAGATGCGACCAAGGCCGGTGCCCGACTGCAGCGCCAGCTCCACATGCTCGCGGGCTGTCACCTTCGGGAAGAGGCTGGTGACCTGGAACGAGCGGGCGACACCGAGCCGGGCGATCCGCTCCGGTGAGTGTCCGGTGACGTCGTGGCCGGCCACGACGACGTGCCCCTCGGTCGGCTTGAGGAACCCGGTGAGCAGGTTGAACAAGGTGGTCTTGCCGGCTCCGTTGGGCCCAACCAGGGCATGCACCGTGCCCGCGACGACCCGCAGGCTCACCGCGTTGATGGCGCGGAAGCCCCGGAAGTCCTTGGACAGGTGCCGCGTCACCAGGATGGCCTGCGACTGCTTCATCACGACCCTCGAATGCCGGGACCACGTCAGCGGACGCCGATGTGCCGCAGACGCTATGTTCGGCCACCCCCGGCGGCTACAGCGCCAGCCTCCACACCGCCGCCGCGCTTCATGGAGGTTTCCACCACCGCGATCTGCCGACGTCGCCAACGGGCGGAATCGGAGGTCAACTCCACCCGCACGGCCGCGGGACCGTAGATGCTCTCCATGGCCGGGCGTCACGGCACGGCCGAGCATGTGCGCCATGGCGATGATGGACATCCCGCTCAACACCTGGCTGCTGTTCGGCCACGCCCCGCGTTACTTCCCGGACACCGAAGTGGTCACGCGATTCGCCGACGGCCGGATGCACCGCTACACCTACGCCGACTTCGCTCGCCGCGCACAGCAGCTGATGCACGCCTTGGACGTCCTCGGCCTGGGGGCCGGTGAGCGGGTGGCGACCCTGGCCTGGAACAGCTACCGGCACCTGGAGGCCTACTGGGCCGTGCCCTGCGCCGGGCGGGTGCTGCACACGCTCAACCTGCGGCTCTCGCCCGATGACCTCACCTACATCATCCGGCACGCCGAGGACCGCGCGATCCTCGTCGACCCGGATCTGCTGCCCCTGCTGGAAAAGGTGCACGCGCTCGGCGGACTCACCGGCGTCCGGCACCTGGTCGTGCTCGGCGACACGGTGCCCGACACGAAGCTGCCCGGCGCCGTGGGCTACGAGGATCTGATCGCCGCCCAGCCAGGCGACTACGCCCCCCGGGACATCCCCGAGCGGACCCCGCTCGGCCTGTGCTACACGTCCGGTACCACCGGACGCCCCAAGGGCGTGGTCTATACGCATCGCTCCACGGTGCTGCACGCCCTGGCCGCATCCTCCCAGGCCGCGATGGCGATCGGCCCCGGCGACCGCGTGCTGGCGGTGGTGCCGATGTTCCACGCCAACGCCTGGGGCGTGCCGTACACGGCGACCCCATACGGCGCCAAGCAGGTCTTCTCCAGCGGTCCGCTGGATCCGGCCGCGCTGGTCGAGCTGATGTCCGCCGAGCGGGTGACGGTCGCCGCCGGAGTGCCCACCATCTGGATGTCGGTCGCCGACGAGATCGCCGCTCGTGGCGGACTGCCGGATCTGCGGCATCTGTTGTGCGGCGGCGCCCGGCCCCCGCGGGCGTTGATCGAACGCTACCGCCGCGACTTCGGCATCCCGCTGATTCAGGTGTGGGGCATGACCGAAACCTCGCCGCTGGCCTCGCTGGCCTGGCCCAAGGAGCGGATGCGCGACTGGGACGAGCAGCGCATCACCGAGGCGGTACGGATCCGGGCCGGACTGCCGCTGCCCGGCGTGCAGATGGAGATCCGCGGCGAGGCCGGCCAGCCCCTGGAGTGGGACGGCACGTCAATGGGCGAACTGCTGATACGCGGCCCCTGGATCGCCGACTCCTACCTCGGCGGGCAAGGCGCCGCCCAGTTCACCGACGACGGTTGGTTCCGCACCGGCGACATCGCCGTCGGCTCCCCCGACGGCTACCTCGTCATCGCCGACCGCGCCAAGGACCTGATCAAATCTGGCGGCGAATGGATCTCCTCGGTGGACATGGAGTCGGCCGTGATGGCCCTGCCCGAGGTCGCCGAGGCGGCGGTCATCGCCGTCCCCGACGACAAGTGGCAGGAACGGCCGCTGATCTGCATCGCCGTACAACCCGGAGCCGAGGTCACCCTCGAGCGGGTACGCCAGCACCTGGAAAAGAGCGGCTTCGCCTACTGGCAACTCCCCGACCGCATCGAGGTCATGGACACCGTCCCGCGTACCGGGGTCGGCAAGTTCGACAAGAAGACCCTGCGCGACCGCTTCGGTGCCTGACCCTGGCCGCGGCGCACCGCCGCGGCCAGAACATGAGCCGTACCCCGCAGCTTCTGCGGGTCGTGGTCAACTGCGCCGGCATCGGCACCCCGGGCAGGATCATGAACAAGCACGGGGTGCTGCCGCTCGGACAATTCCAACGGGTCATCAACATCAACCTGGTGGGCGCCTCAACGTGTTCCGGTGGCCGCCGAAGGGATGGCGGCCAGCCAGCCGGTCGACGGCGACCGAGGCCTGATCGTGATGACTGCATCCGTCGCCGCGTTCGAAGGCCAGGTCTGCCAGATCGACTACTCCGCGTCCAAGGGCGGCGTGCGCGCGATGACCATCGTGGCGGCGCGGGACCCTGGCCGACAAACACCTCGTTCGGCGTGCAGGTGCCCCACCCGGCACGCCTCGGCGAGCCCGCCCGAATACGCCTCGTTGGTCCGCTCGGAGGCGTTACGCGCCATGGGCGGCGGACGTGGTTATCCGGTGCAGGTTGACCGCCAGGTGCAGCTGCAGCGCGGCCTGGCCGCCCCGCCAGCCCTCACCCAGCAGCGCGGTGATGCGCTCCATGCGCTGGTAGAGCGTGTTGATGTGGATGTAGAGCATGGTCGCGGTCCGGGCGAGATTGGCGTCGCAGGCATAATATGCCTCGATCGTGCGCAGCAGCTCCGTGCCTCGCCGCGCGTCATGGTCGAGGACGGGGCCGAGCACGTCTCGCACGAACGAGTCGACTCGGGCCCGGCCCGCCGGGCCGAACAGCAACGCGAACGCACCCAGGTCGGCCGGGCAGGCGACCCCTCCGGCCTGGCCAAGCGCCGTCAGCACATCGACGCACTGCCGCGCGTCCCGGTACGCCTGGTGCATCGCGGCGGGTGAGCTGCCCGGTCCGCCACCGCCTACCGTCACCGGGCCCGCAGCGCGCTTGCGCGCCCGCTCGGCACCCCCGCGGACCACGGTGGCGGGATCGCCCGATGGGATGAGCGCCACCACCGACCGCCCGTGCTCGCCGCACAGCCCACCCATCTCCCGCGCCCACGCCGTCACCGCCGAGCTCACCGCCCGGCGGTCCTCGGCAAGCTGCGGATGGGCGACCACGACCACATGCGGCCGGTCGAGGTCGGCGCCGAGCAGGCGCGCCCGTCGGCGTAACCCGGCCGCGTCCGGCTGCGGCTCGGCGAACAGGTCATCGAGCAGCTCCCCCCGTACCCGGTGTTCGGCCTCGGCAATGGAGCGCTCGGTCAACAGCAAGATCGCCGAGACGAGCGCGGCCCGTTCCAGGGTGCGCACATCGGCGTGGGCCAGGTCGGTCCGGCCGCACAGCAGCAGCGCCGCCAGAATCTGCGAGCCGGCAACGACCGGCGTCGCGTACCCTGCCTGCGTCGACACGGTGGCCCGCTCGTCCATGGCTGCACGGCAGGCCTGCGCCTGCTCCCCATCGACCACCTGGGCTCCGCCCGCCGCCCCGGCCGTCGCCAGGACACGGAGATTTGGATCGGCTACGATCAATTGCCTATCGAACTCCTCGGCGATGACTGCGGCGACGTCGGGCAGGTGCCCGCCCTCGGCCACCAGCGCGGTGAGCCGCTCGTGCACGCTTGCCGCCCGCTCGACCATCTCGCTGTGGGCACGCACGTCGCCGAACAGCGATGCCGTCTCGATCGCGATCGCGGCGTGGTTGGCCAAGGAGATCAGCAACGCCACCTCGGCGTCGTCGAACGGCCGCTCCCGCCGGTTCGCGGCGAACAGCACACCGATGATGTCGCCGCGCAGCAGCAGCGGCACGCCCTGAACCGCGACCAGGCCCTCGGCGCCGGTGATGTGGTCGACCGTGTGCCGAAAGCGCATATCGTTGCGGTAATCCGCCGTGGCGTAGGGCCTGCGCGTCTGCGCCACCAGCCCGCCCAGTCCGTCGCCGATTCCCAGCCGCGCCGACTTGAACGCATCGGTCTGCACGCCGTCGGTTACCCGAACATACGCCTCGCCTGCCTGCTTATCGATGAGCATCAGGTACGCCATGTCGGTGCCAAGCAGGCTACGGGCCCGGGCGACGATCGCCTGCAGCACCTGCTCCAGATCACGCAGCGACGACAAGTCACCAGCCGTCTCATAGAGACCACTCAGCTCCCGTTGCCGGCGCTCCCGCTCCCGCAGCGAGTGGCTGACCGACAATGCCAGCTCCACACTCGCGCGCGCGTCGGCGTCCTCGCCGACTTCGGTGAGGAGGTCAGCGAGAGCGCGCTCGGTGTCGGGCTGGGTCAGCAGCTCTAGCGCCCGCCGCGCCACACCGTCCGCGCTCACGCTCTTCACTCTCTTCAGCTCCTCTCCGCTGAACTCCGCGCCAACACATTCGTAACAGAGACGCGCCGCATACGTGCGTTTCCTGGCCAACCGCATCCCTTGTTCTCCGCAGTCAGCACCGGATCGCCGCTGGCGCGTCATCGACGAGTCGCTCTGGCTGCTCCGGCAGCCGGACTGCCCTGCCGGCGGCCACCCGCCGCGCGGTCCATGCGGCCGCATCCAGGGGCAAACCATATCCGTCCGCGAAGCGGGAAGATCGCCATCGACCGGGCGGCGGAGACCTCCTCCTGTCCGTCGACCGGTCACGCAAAGACGCCCCGGCCGGACGAGATCGCCACCTACGAAACAGCCCGCAATGCCCAGTCAGGGAGAAATGCCACCCAACCTCTAAGTTGATCTTGTGGGGCTGAGGTTGGCGAGCTGGACGGCGGGTGTTCACTGTGGCGGGTGCCGACGTCGCCGGGTCTCTTGACCCGGTAGAAGTTGTGCCGGCCGCGTTTGATGACTCGGGGGTCGCTGCGGCCTGGGCGGTGGGGGTTGAGGTTGCGTCTGACCGTGATGTCGGTGACTATGGCGGCGAGGCTGGGTTGGTGGTCCTCAGCGGGAAAGGCCGCCGGGTCGCTGGCCTGGTGGCGCAGGATGCGTACGGTGCGCTTGAACTTGATGCGATCTGGGTCGATGTCGGCTTCGGTGACTGCCCGGCAGATCAGGGCGGCGATGGCGCAGTGTGTGAGCAGCCGGCGCAGCGGTGATGTCGGCGATGTTGGTGACGACGCAGATCAGCTCGCCCCGCCGTCGCCGTCGCGGTCGGGCACGGTGTACTGCACCGCCCGCGCGTAGCGTGCCCGGGCCGGGTCGAGGTCGGCGCCGGCCTTGGCCGCGGCGATGAGCCTCTCGTGGGCCTGCCTCGCACCGTTGGGTCGATGAGCACCGTCTGTAGGAGCCGTCGGGTTCGAAGCGCAGTATCGGCAGCCGCAGGTCGGCCTTGACCCGCCACAGCAGTGCCG
>JAEHDK010000774.1 GCA_016880465.1 Micromonosporaceae bacterium | reverse complement strand
GGCGCCGGGGCATGCCGCGTCCGGAGATCGACTCGTGCCCGCGGGCCAGTCGCAGTGGTCGCTCGGGCGGGCGCGGAGCGATGCTCTCTAGGCTCTCCATCCGGCAGAAGCTGGCTCTCCTGCTGACGATCCCGCTCGTCGCCGCGCTGGCGGCGATGGTGCTCTCGACCACCGACCGGGTGAGCCGAGCGGGGGCGGCCAGCGCAACGCTGACGGCGGCGACCGCGGCGCGCGAGGTCGGCGTACTGATCCAGGATCTCCAGCAGGAGCGCCTGCTGGCGCTGGGCTTCCTGAACACCACGCAGCTCGATCGCAGCGCCCTGCTGGGGCAGGTGCAGACGGCGCTCGACGACGCCGCCCGGCTGCGCGATCACGAGGTCACGGCGCCGGTACTGGCCCGGGCCGCGGGACCCCTGGCCGCGCTGGCCACGCTGCGCCCGCGGATCGCGGCCCGCGGCGCCGTACCGAGCGATGTCTACCTCGCCTACCGCGACGCCAACGACGCGCTGCTGGACGCGCTGGCTCTGCTCAGTACACCCGGCGCGGACGCCGACGGGCTGCGCCAGTTGGCCGCGCTGGACGCGTTCATGCGAGCCAACGAGGAGGCCAGCAGGGTGGGCGCGGTCCTCGTCGCGGTGACCGGCGACCGGCCGATCAACCGATCCCTGCTGACCGACGCGCTGGCGGCCCAGGAGCAGCACACCAGGCGGTTCCGGCAGCTGGTGAGCCAGTCCCAGCAGACGCTGCTCGACCTCGTCGAGCAGGGCCAGGCGGGCCGCCGGATCAGCCAGCTCGTGGTCGCGGCCAGCCGCCCGGACGGCGCAGCCGGACTGCCGGTGACCGAGGCACTGACCGCGGCCGTCTCGTACACCGGCCTGCGCCGGGTGGTCCAGGACCGGATCGCCCGGGAGATCGCAACGGCGGCGCAGGCGCGGGCGGCCAGCGCCGCACAGACCGCCGCGGGCGTGGGTGGCGCGGCCGCCTTGCTCTTCGTCGTCGTGGTCGTCCTGGGCATCCTGGTCAGCCGGTCGATCTCCGTACCGCTGCGCCGGCTCACCGGTGCGGCCGCGGGCGTCGCGGACCTGGCCGGTGCCGAGCTCGTCCGGGTCACCGACTCCGACGAGCTCGATCCGGCGCCGCCGCGGTTGGCCGCGCTGGACATCCCGGGTACGGGTGAGATCGGCGCTCTGGCGGAGGCGTTCAACCGGGTGCAGTCGACCGCGGCCATGCTGGTCGAGCGGCAGATCAGCGCGCGGCGCAACGTCGCCGTCATGTTCGCCAGCATCGCGCGCCGTACCCAGAACCTGGTCGGCCGGCAGCTGGTCGTGATCGACGGGTTGGCGCGCGACGGGCGGGCCGCCGCCCTGCGGGAGCCGGTGAGCCGCCTCGACCGGCTCGCCACGCGGCTGCGCCGCAGCGCGGACAGCCTGCTCGTGGTGTCCGGCACCGTCGACCAGGGGGTCGGCGGCACCCCGACGCGCCTGGGCGACATCATCGACGTGGCCCTGGCCGAGATCGAGGGCGGCCAGGCGGTCCAGCGCAAGGCGGTCGCCGACGTGTCGGTCAGTGCCGGGCTGGTGGCGGACCAGCGGCTGCTGCTGGCCGAGCTGCTGGAGAACGCGGTGAACTTCTCCCCGCCCGGTACCGCGGTCGAGGTGACGGCCGGCCTGACCGGCGCCGGGTGCTACGTCCAGATCGTCGACCACGGCCTGGGCATGACCACGCAGCGGTTGGCGGAGGAGAACCGCCGGCTGGTCGAGCGGGAGCGGCTCGACGTCGCGCCGACCACCATGCTCGGGCTGTTCGTCGTCGGGCGGATCGCCCGGCGGCATCAGTTGACGGTGCGGCTGGACCGCTCGGTGGGCCGCGGCGTGACGGCGACGGTGCTGGTGCCGAGGCATCTGCTCCAGCCTGTGTCGGCGGGCCGGCCGCTGCGCGCGGGCCGGATCGCCCCGATCCTGCT
This sequence comes from Micromonosporaceae bacterium, assembly GCA_016880465.1. Taxonomy (GTDB): domain Bacteria; phylum Actinomycetota; class Actinomycetes; order Mycobacteriales; family Micromonosporaceae; genus EFPC-2. Next base: position 134 of record JAEHDK010000774.1, on the reverse strand, counting down.
GGAGATTCCCGCCGCGGCGTCGAGCGAGCCGTTCGAGTGGTTCGAGCCGCACCGGCGCGCGTTGCCCGCCGCCGCCTCGGCCGCGTTGCAGATCGAGTCGGCCGGCCGAGCGGCCGCCAGGGCCGCGCCGAACG
>JAEHDK010000105.1 GCA_016880465.1 Micromonosporaceae bacterium | reverse complement strand
CCGGGAGCCGAGCGGCGAACCCGACCGGTTGTCGGAGCCTCAGCCACCGAACACCGCCGCCACGTCGGCCGGGTCATAGCCGGCAGCCAGCCGCCCCGCTTCGGTGCGCGGGCGTTGGAAATGGCTCTGTAGCTTGTCGAACATCTCCTCGACGTTGACCCCCAGGTAGCGCTGCGTGGTCGCCAGGTGCTTGTGTCGCAGGACGGTCTGCACCTCCGGCAGCGTCAACCCCGGATCGTTGACCATCCGCGTCGCCGCGGTGTGCCGCATGTCGTGCAGCGTCCAGTTCGTGCCCAACCGGGCATTGGCCCGCTGCACCACCCGGCGCATTGCCCAGTACGACAGTGGACGGGCCTCACCCCGTGATGCCCGCCACACCGGCTGCCCCGACTCGGGCAATGCCGCCTGATCCAGGTACCGGACCAGCAGCGTGAACGCCAGCGGCGAGGCCGGCACCGCCTCCAGCGCGCGGGTGCTCTTGGACACCACCCAGATCCGCTGCCCCGCCCAGTCCACCTGGTCCAGGCGCAACCCGAGCAGCTCACCAGCCCGGGCACCGGATGAGACGTAGAACTCCAGCAGCGACCGGTCCCGATCGTTGGTCATCGCCGCGAACAGCTCGTCCCACAGCCGGTCCGGGATCGCCCGCGGCGCCCTGTCCGCCGTCTTCTGCCGCAGCGGAGCCCGTGCCATGTGCGGCACCGGCTCCATCGGACTGCGGTGGGCCAACATCGCCCGCCGCCGCGACGACACCGGCACCGGGTTGAGCACCGGACCACGGCCGTGATGTGCGTGGTACTCGTAGAAGCGGAACAGCACCGACAACGCGTGGTTGATCGTCGATGGCGCATAGCCCGGTGCCAACGGTGCCTTGCCGGTCTTCATGTTGACCGTCGCCGGCCCCTGCCGCCGCGACCGTTGCGGGTTCTGCGCGGCACGCAGCCAACCCACCAGCACGGAAACCTCATCGGTCGTCGCCCGTTCCCACGTCACGCCTAGGACGCCGAGGAGCCTTCTCTGAACTATGAAATGATCATGCGGCTGGGCTGGCGCGGAACCTCACCTAGGCTTGTTCGTCGAGGCGTCGCAGGGTGTTTGGGTGCGCCGCTGCCCGTACGACGGCGAGGTCGATCCGGCGGGTGACCGAGCCGGCCGAGTACGCAACGTTGAGCCCCGAGCACGAGGACTATCTGCGGGCGCAGGTCGCGCAGCGATGAGTTTCGCGCGCCGCGTCGGTCTGTACACCGGAGACCGACTCACGGGAGGCTGGCACGATGCGGAAACTGATCTACGGCATGAACCTGACCCTGGACGGCTACATCGCCGCGACCGGCAACGACATCGGCTGGAGCGGGCCGCCGAGCGACGAGCTGTTCCAGTGGTGGCTCGACCAGGAGCGGGCGAGCGGCCTGTCGCTGTACGGGCGCAAGCTGTGGGAGACGATGAGCTCCTACTGGCCGACCGGCGACCAGCAGCCCAACGCTACCCCGGCGGAGATCGAGTTCGCGCGGAACTGGCGGGACACGCCGAAGGTGGTGTTCTCCTCGACGATCGACAAGGTCGACTGGAACACCCGCCTGGTCACCGGCGACGCGGTCGCCGAGATCACCCGGCTCAAGGCCGAGGACGGCGGCCCGATGGGCATCGGCGGCGCAACGCTCGCCGGGGCTGCCATGCGGGCCGGGCTGATCGACGAGTACGCGCTGGCCACCTACCCGGTCCTGGTGGGCGGCGGCACGCCGTTCTTCACCGCGCTGGACAGCTGGGTGAACCTGAACCTGGTCGAGACGCGGACCTTCCCCGGCGGCGTGGTCCTGACCCGGTACGAGACAAGGCGGTGAACGACGCTTTTCCTACGTTCAGCGCGGCGCCAGCGTCTCGACGGGTTGAGGTCGGGCTGTTTTTGACGTGTTGGGCGAACTCGATGGCGGATCTGGCCATGTGAGGCGAGGTGGACTGGCGGTTCTCCCGGTGATCTCGCCGAACGTGGGGATGCCGAGGTTGATGGTCGCGGCGCGGCGAGCGCGGACGTCGAGCTGGGTGAGCTTGTCGTTCGCGTGGGCCAGGCTCACGCCCAGGTTCTCGGCTTTCCCGCGCCAGTCCTCCCGTTGTGCCTCAGCGATCCGCGCTGTCATCCCTGAAGGAGCGGGGCCGTGTCAACTCCGTGGCCGGGACTGTTTGTGACCGGTTTCTCCCTCTTTCCCGGCTCGGTGCGGACATACGCCGATGAGGGGTCGGGGTCAAGGCTCGACCGGAGGTCGACCCGCGCAGCGGG
>JAEHDK010000773.1 GCA_016880465.1 Micromonosporaceae bacterium | reverse complement strand
GCCAGGTCTCGTCATGGGCGGCGCGCAGCCACTGCACCGTCAACGCAATCCGCATGACGACGTAACCGATGATCCCGACCAGCCAGTCCTGGCGCTCGAAGGCCCGCGGTATCCCGGCGGCCAGGATGAGTACGCCCGTCATCTGTACGAACGTCAGCACCCGGTAGGCGGCGTCGTCGGTGTCGTAGGCGGACGCGAACCAGCTGAAGTTCATCCACGCCCACCAGATCGCGAAGAACACCATCAGGTAGCGGAGGACACCGGAACCCGCGTGCCCCTCGGCGAGCGCGTGGACCAGCTCGGCGCCGGCCCGCGCGACGGCGACGACGAACACCAGGTCGAACAGCAGCTCCAGCGCGGTCGCGGGGCGGGGGGTCTCGTTCCGGTCCCGGGCGGTCATCCGCCGCCTGACCGGAGCGCCCGGTCCCCCGCCCGCGGATGACTGATCGGGCATCGGCGGTGTACCTCCATGTTGTTCGCCTGGGCCACGGACCTGATCGGGAATTATCGCAGCGCTCGCAGGATTCGCGGGCGCGATCCGCCGTCGCAGCGGACGCCGGCCCACCGGTGTGCGGTGCGCTGCCCGTAGACGTTCTGGCACCGCGCGTATGACGCGTCGACATCGCCCGCCGTCGTTGGACCTCATCGAACGGCTCGTGTTCGCGCCGTCCTCCGGGCTGGGACCACCCCGTGCGCCGCGCCGGTGATCCGTCACCCGGTTCTCCTGGAAGCCCACCGACAGCCCGGACGCCGGTGCGGGAGCTGGTTGCCAACGGCGGTATCGGCCAGGATGCTGGGTGTAGCGCGCCGGAGCCGTTAGAGTATGCGCCCTGCGGCTGCGAGCCGGGGGAGGCAGTCATGAGGTGGATGGTTGGTCGTCGGATAGCGATTCCGTTGGCAGTGGTGGCGCTGCTTGCCGTCAGCGTCATCGCTGGCGTACAGCTGGTGCGGCTGCACATCGACCGGGCGATCCCACAGGCGAACCTGTTCGGCAGCCCCACGACAGCGCCGTCGGCCACACTGTCGCCGCTGGACGGCCAACCGTCGCCGAGCCCGTCGCCGCTGCCCGGGCAGGGCATCCACGGGCCGTTGAACTTTCTCATCGTCGGCGTCGACACCCGTGAATGGATCGGCTCCTGGATGCCGCATGCCGACACGGTGATGATCATGCATGTCAACGCGGACCTCACCAGGGCCGAGCTGACCTCGCTGCCACGGGACCTGGTCGTCGACATCCCGGCGTTCGCGCCGGCGCACTTCGGCGGCCAGCGTACGAAGCTGACCCACGCGATGAGCCTGGGCTCGGCCGTGCCCGGGAGCAACAAGCCCAACCCGGTACAGGGCTTCCAGCTGGTGGCGCAGACGGTCGGCAAGTACACCGGGATCAGCCGGTTCGACGCGGGCGCGCTGCTCACCTTCACCGGGCTGCGCGGCCTGGTGGACGCCCTCGGCGGGGTGGACCTCTACATCGACCAGCGGGTGCAGTCGATTCATCTGCAACCCGGCGGCGCCGGCCGGCCCGCGTGCCGCAGCTGCGAGCACGGGACCACCGGACCGCGCGCCACCTATGAGGTCGGCGTCCGGCATCTCAACGGCTGGCAGGCGCTCGACTATGCCCGCCAGCGCTACATCCCCGGCGCCGACTACGCCCGGACCCGCCACCAGCGTCAGTTGGTGACGGCCATTGTCGGTGCGGCCCTGAACCGCGACGTCCTGGCGAACCCGGCCACCGTGGAAGGCGTGGTACGCGCGCTGGGCAGCACCCTCATCTTCGACGGTCGCGGCCGTACGCCGACGGACTTCGCGTACGCGCTGCGCAATCTGCGTCCGGCGGCCATGACGCTGGTGAGCCTGCCCGGCGGTAGCGTCTACAGCAGCGGTGGTCAGTACCTCGGTGAGAGCCTCAACGGTGTCCAGTCCAGCTACTTCGCCGCGCTCCGGCAGGACCAGCTCGACTCCTGGGCCGCGGCGCACCCGTCCATGGTCGACCGGGTCTCGTGACCACTCGGCGACGGCCCGGCGGATGGCTTGTGCGCGCCGGAGGTGGCACGATCCGGATGTGCGTGAACTGGTCGACGGAGTCTTCGAGATCCGCCTCGGATACGTCAACGCCCATGTGATTGTGGTCGAGGACGGTGTTGTGCTGGTCACCGGGCGGGCGGGGTGCTCTTCGTCGGCGACGCGGCCGGCAGCGGGGGCGGCAAGGTCCGGCGGACGCCGCGACTGGTCACGGACGACATGGCCGGGGCAGCGGCCAGCGTCGCGCGGCTGGCCGAACTCGGGTTCGAGGTCGCCGTGTTCGCGCCGGCACACTTCGGTGGCCAGCCGGACGGGCGGAGATCGCCCGGTGGCCACCGGCGACTACACATTCGCCGTCGCGGCCGGCTAAGGGCGTCGGGCGCATGCCGGATTGGCGCGGCCCCTGGCGTCCCCGCTCGACGACGGCCGGTGGGTTCAAGCGCTGATTTCCGCCAGCGTGTCCAGGGGCAGCGAACCGTGAGCGAGCATGTCGTGGTGGAAGGCGCGGATGTCGAACGCGCTGCCCAGCAGCCGGCGGGCCCGGTCGCGCAGGGACAGGATCCGTAGTCGGCCGATCATGTAGGCGAGGGCCTGGCCGGGGCTGGCGATGTACCGGTCCACCTCGTTGGCGATATTCGTTGGCGACAATGCAGTGTTCTCGTTCATATAGGCGATCGCGCGGTCGCGGGACCAGCCGTACTGATGCATGCCGGTGTCGACCACGAGCCGGCACGCCCGCCAGGCATCGAACGACACCATACCGAGCCGGCTCAGGTCGTCGGTGTAGAGACCCATCTCGTCGCAGAGCCGCTCGGTGTACAGCGCCCAGCCCTCGCTGTGCGCGGTGAGGTACGCGAACCGGCGGAACGGCGGTAGGTCGGTCTGTGCCTGGGCGACAGCGCATTGCAGGTGATGCCCGGGTACGCTCTCGTGGAAGGCCAGCGGTTCGTACTCGAAGCGCGGCCGCAGCTGCGGTTGGCAGGTGTTCACCACGTGGGCACCTGGGCGTGACCCGTCGGCCGCGGGCGGCTGGTAGTAGCCGAGCACGGAGTTCTCCGCCTCGGTCGGGTCCATTTCCCGCACGACACAGGCCGCGATGTCGTACGGGTGGAACTGCTCCGGCAGTGCCGCCTCGGCGCGGCGCAGCGCCGCGGTGACGGCGTCGACGATCTGCTTTGCCGAGCCGAAGCGCAGCGCGTGGTCGTGGCGCAGGCGGTTGAGCACCTCGGTGACGTCGCCGGTGCCAAGCGTGCGCGACCCGCGTTCGGCGAACTCCTCACGCAGCTGGGAAACCAGGCCCAACCCAATCTGGTGGATCCGGTCAGGGGTCAGTTCGGTGGTGGTGTGGGCGCGTACCTGGGCGAGGTAGCCCAGGTCGCCACCTGGTACGTGGCACACGCCGACCCGGTCGTCGCCGCGAGCGACGGGCAGCAGCTGTTCGGCCAGCCCCGTACGGTAGCCGGCCAGGGCCGGGCGGACGACCGACTCGACCAGTTCAGCGGCCCGCGTACGCCACTGCGTGACGTCGATGTCCGGCCCCGGCGTGGGGCGCAGCAACGGATCCCGGTCGAGCGGGGTCGTCAGGTACCCGTCGAGCTGGGCGATCGCCTGTCGCACGCCGACTGCCGTCGGGTACCTGCCGTCCGCCGTCGCCTCCAGCTGCCGCTGCCGCAGCTGGTCGAGGTACCCGCCGATGCGGCCAAGGCGGTCCAGGTAGGCCTGCGCGGCCGGTGCGTTGGCCACCGACGCGGTCGGCACTGTCGACACGATCTGAGCCAGCGGGCCCATCATGGTCGCGGTCACGGCGATCTCGTCGAGGCCGGACCGCAGCGTGTCCTGCTCGTAGCGGAGCAACCGGGACAGCATCGCGTGGCTCACCAGGTCGACGCTGGTCAGCCCGGTCGGGTCCATCCGGTGCAGCTCGTCGGCGATGCCGGCCAGCCGCGCCCGGAGGCGGTCACCGGCGACCCTGGTGGGATCCGGCACCTCCGCGTCGAAGCCGCCGACACCCCAGACCGTTGCCGCGAACGGGTCTGCGGCGTAGTGCGCGTGAAAGTAAGCGTCGCCCAGGCGGGCCAGGGTGGGGTCCATAGTCATGGAAGCCTATCGAGCCGCGGTGTCCAGCCCGAGACGGAGCGGCGGGCGTCTCCAAGATGATCGCTTTCAACCACGTCCGGTCAGGCGTCGATGACTTCGGCGGCGGCGCGGCGCGGTGTCGCAAAGGCCGGTGTGCCGTAGCCGATGCGCAGCACCATCTGCGGCACGCCGTACCGGCCCAGCGCCAGGCGAAGCTGCTCGCGAGCGGCCGCGACCTCGATCGGCTGAGACAGCATCGACGCGGCGAGTCCGGCGCAGGTCAGCGTCAGCAGCGCCCGCTGCAGGGCATGGCCGGCAGTCAGTTGGTCATTAGGGCTGTCGGTGGCGGTGCCCAGGACGCCGATGAGTGGCTGCTCTTCGAAGTCCCTGCCAGGGGCCCGGGCCGCGGTCCCGAACGGTCGGCCGGGCAGTAGGTCGTGCGGCTCCGGGCTGGGTCCGCCGGCGGAGGCGGGCACGCCGTCGGCCGCCCCATCCTCGGCACGGGTCCAGGCGGCGAGCTCGGCCCGGTACGCGGGATCTCGATCGAGGACCCGCCCGGCGGCCCGGGCCACCTCGGCCACCGCGCCGACCGGAACCAGCCCGATGATGAGCTCCAGCCAGGCGCCCTCCGCGCGCGCGGCCGTGACCAACTGCGTCCGCGCGTCGGCGGGGACCGGTTCGGGCCGGAACGGCGCGCGGTTGCTGTGCCGGCGCGGGATCGCCTCGTACAGGCGGCGTTCGAGCGGCGTTGCCGGCCGGGCGGCAACCGGCACGAGCCGGACCATCAGCTCTGGGTCGCTCGGCTCTGGACGGAGCCGCGACTCGGCAGGACAGCCGGCGACGGCCAGCGCGAGTTGGGCGTTGAATGCGGCGGCTCCACACGCGATGCGGACGCCCCAGCCGGTCGGGTCGGCGACCGGGAGGCGGCGCGCCGGGTCGGCGCAGATCTCGACCGCGCCGTCCCGCTGGCGCAGCCGCCACGGCTGGCTGTTGTGCAGCGACGGTGCCCGGATGGCCGCCTCCACCACAGCGCGGAACGTGCCCTCGGGGACGGTCGAGGCACGCATCGCCGTACCCATCGCCGGTTCGTTGCGGCTGACGTGTGCCATGATGCCTCCCTCGTCCATCACCAGGCTGCCCGCGCTGGGATCCGTACCGGAAGGGCCCAACGTCCCGTCCCGCCGGGCAGCTCAGCCTCTGCTGCGAGGCGTCCGCACGGCGTTCCGGCTGGAGCCGATCCGGCCCGGTGTGGCGGAGCCCGGTACCCACCGAGACCACGAGACCTCTGGAACAAGCCCGAGGCCCCGCCGGGTGGCGGGGCCTTGATGGGGTGGGCTTTGGTGTCAGACGGTGGCCAGGGGCCGGTCGTCGGTCTGGGTGCGGGTCGGTTCGGGTGGTGCGAATGCCTTGGTCCTGGGGG
>JAEHDK010000772.1 GCA_016880465.1 Micromonosporaceae bacterium | reverse complement strand
GCGCGTAGGGCGGCGACCTGCTCGGTCATGACCTGGATGGTTGGGCGGTCGTAGTCGCGCTTGTGACCGAGCGCATCACCCAAGGCGTTGATGCGCTCGATCTGTGACTCGACGAGGAAGTCGGCCATTTTCCGCGCCTCGTCCCGCTCGGCGCGTAGTGCCGTGATGGCAGGTTCGACTTCTTCGGCTGCCGCGAGGAGTTCGTCGGCTGCCGCGAGGAGTTCGCCCAGTTCGGCGACGGTGCCGTGGATGCGCACCCGGGGGGCACGATAGCGGCTTACCCACACACCGTCGGTGGTGTAGATGTCGATGAACCCTTCTTCCACCAGCGACGTTCGGGCTTCGACGAGGACGCGCTCGCCGGCGGGGTAGCGGGTCGGGTCGGTGCTGGTCATGGGCGGGCCTCCGGGGCGTATCGACGACCCTGGATCTGGTCGACAAGCCAGTCGGCCGCCCACCCGTACATGCGCTCACAGAGGATTGATGAGCGCCAACCTTCGTCGACTGTGATCATGAAGAGTCTGGTCGCACCCGGGGTGTTCATTTCGACTTTGCGATAGAACGGGCGGTCTTCGGTCGGCTGGGTGCTGGTCATGGTGTGGTGCCTTCCGGGTCGGGGGCGGCGATGGTGTGGGTGCGGTTGGAGGGCGGCAGCGAGCACGAGCCGCAACCGCCGGAGCCGTCGTCGGCGAAGACGTGCGGTTTCGGGCGGCGTCCGGTCCGCCGTCCAGACACAGACATAGACTCAGACACAGACACAGACAGTGGTCGGACTCCGTTTGGATTCCCGGCGGAGTCCGGTCCGCCGTCCGGGTGGACAGAACCGCTGTTGACCTGCGGTTTTCCGTTTGAACGGTCTCTTCGCTTGCGTTGCCGGTCGGCTTCCCGTTCGGCTTCGATGCGCTCCCGTGTCAGGTTCCTCTGGTCCCACTGGTGGAACACGAAGCCGCCCCTGACTCGCCTCCACAGCCCGCGTTCCACCAGTTCGCGACTGGCTTTGTCTGGACACCGTGAGAGCAGGCTCAGAGCCGCCTCGACGACGAAGCCGTTTGTGAGCTTCGCCGCGGAGTACGACCCGGCCCGCACCCAGAGTGCAGTTGCGCTGTCGCTCATCCCGATGGCCTTTGGGTGGTCGTAGAAGTCAGGGTCGACTTGGAACCGGACTGGCATCGTGCGAAGTCCCCTTCCGTGAGTCGACTGTGGATAGTGCGGTCGATCTGGAGGACTAGCGGGGCTCCGGGTACTTCTCCGGGCTTGCTCCGCCCGGCTTGAACCGCAGCAGGCCGATGTTGGCCCCGTCACGGTAGGCGTTCCATGCCTTGATGGTGATGGCGGTCATGTAGACCTCGGACCGCGCACCGCGAACGGTGTAGAGACCTTCGGCCGTCTTGCGGAGCACGTAGATCGAGCTGCCCGATCCGAGGTTGACCCCATCGGCGAGGCGACCGAAGAACTGTTCTGAGTCTGCGGCGTCGATCTGCTCAAACAGCCAGATGCACAGCCCGACCGTCCCGGGTCGTAACGCGCAGCCGCGCGCCACGCGGATCGCCTCTGTGGTTGTCTGCCGCAGATCCGGATACTTCTCGAGGATCTGTAGGAGCTGAGCGTTGGTCAGCGCGACACTCATTACCGTGCGCAAGCCCAACTCCCAGAGCCCAACCCGACGAACGATGGCGGCCAACTGTGCTGCGTTGGTCTCGCCATGCAGGTTCAGCACGTCGGAGAACTTCCTCTTCAGGCCGCCATCGACGGTGTCCTGCGTCTCGCTGGGCAGGCCACGTACCACGAGCATGTCGATCGCCACGTCAGCTTCGATGATCGCCTGGAGGCGGTGCTGACCATCCAGGAGAGCACCGTTGATGGCGAACTTGATGCTGTCGCCGTTCCACATCCAGTTGCCCTCGGTCATATCGATGGCGTAGGCGGCCACGGTGCGCTGACGCAGGTGACGGTTGTGGACGTTGTGGGCCAGCATCTCACCGGCCATCTCGGGCGTGATCGTGACCCGTTCGATGAGGTTCTTCTGAGCCGTCGTCATTTGCTAATCTCCTTGTCGAGTAGGTCGAGCAGGCGTTGTGCCGTCTCGACGGCGTAGAGCAGGTGGCCCCGGGTCAGGAGTGCCACCTGTTCAGCGTTTCCGGGCAACCGGTCATCGGCGAAGAGCCGTTCCAGCTTCTCGATCTCCAGCCGCATCCGCAGTGCCGCGTCCTTCGCGGCATGCCTGAGCGGCCGCCGGTTACGACCCCTCTTGGTCATGGCGGAATCCGGGTCTAGTGCTCTCCGGCTCGGTCGCACCTTGCCGTCCGATCCCACAGTCTGGGATGGACGGTGCAACTTCGTATCGGTACGAAGTTGCGAGATGTCGTCCCGGATCGTCTTTTCCGAGACCCCCAACGCGCCCGCGATCGCGTTGGCCGAATGCTTGGCGACGACCACCGGGATCTCCTCCCTTCCCCTCAACACGACCACCGTCTCGGCCGCCAACAGCGCAACCACCTCCTTCCTCTGCTCCTCGGTCAGATGGCGGCGGTCGGCGTTCAGAGTCCGGGCAAGCGCATGCGCCTCCTCATCGTCGGCCACCTGCCGAACGTCCACCTTGTACTCGACCCCCATCTCCTCGGCGATCCGTGCACGGTGGTGGCCGTCGATCGTCCGACCATGCTGATCCCGGACCACGGGCACGATCACCCCGAACCGTTGGATGCTCGCCCGAAGCGCCGCCTCCACGGCAGGTGACAGTGGTGCGAAGACCTGAAGTGGACTGCTCACCGCTCGCCCACCTTCCTCGCCTCGTGCTCCCGCTGCTCGTCGCCGATCTCCGGCAGGTCATGCACCGCGTTCGCCTTAACGAGCCGGCATTCGCGGCAGACATACAGGTCCGTGGCCGGGTCGGACCACTCCGGGTCCTCGACGAAGACGTGCCGCACCGGCCCGCTACGCCGCCT
>JAEHDK010000771.1 GCA_016880465.1 Micromonosporaceae bacterium | reverse complement strand
TTCGCGAGCTCGGCGGCCAGCCGGTCGACCGCGTCCGGGGTGCCCAGTACGGTGCCGAGGGCGCGTACCAGGTCCGCCGGATCGGCGAACGGCATCCCGGGTGCCAGCGTCAGGCAGAGGTCGTCCGGTGGTACGGCGAACGGCTCCGCCGCCGCCGCTGGGCCGGACAGTGTGCGCCCATCGGCGAGCGCGCGGGTGACCCGATCACCGGACCGTGTTGTGGTGCCGATGCCGGGAAACGGTTCGCGGGTGAGCGCGCCCCACAGCCGGCCGAGCACGGCGGCGCGGGCACCCGCCAGGGTGTCGGCCGCGGTCGCTGCCGTCATCAGGTCGGTCCGGTGGTCGGTCACAGGTCGAATGATGAGGCGCGCCCTGCGCGCTGGCGTGGCCGGGGCAGCGCCCGTAGTGAAAGACTTCGGCATTCACGGCGGAGCCAGATCCGTGCGGCCGGCTCCGAGACGTGCGCCGAGAGGGGGTCAGCGCACATACCTAGCTTCCTAGGACGCTGTACGGGATGTGCCATCCGCCACACCAGGCATACGCTGACGCGGTCCACACCACCCGAAGGGGAGTCGTCGATGCTCCGCCGCGTCGCCCGCTGGCTCACGCCGACCGGGTTCGTCCTCGCCGCACTGTGTTTCACGATGGCGTTTGCGGTGGTCTCCTGCGACGCACCGGGGGGATACGGCCGGTCGGCGCCCGGCGGGACGACGACGTACACCGGCCTCGACCTGGCGACCGGGGGAGCGCCGACCGTCGACCCCGCCCACCTGCGCCCGGCCGAGCAGCGGCAGCCCGATCGGCTCGACCCGCAGCCGCTCGCGCTCGCGGCACTGATGCTGCTGGTCCTGGGTGCGATCGTGGCCGCCGTCGTGCGGGACACCTGGGCCCGCCGGGCCGCCATGGCGGTGATCGCGGCACTGGCCGGCGTCTTCCTCGTCGCCAACCAGGGCACCACCGAGGCGCTGCTGGAGGCGCGGCTACAGGCCCAGCCCGCCGTACCGATGCCGGCCGGCCGGACCGCGACGGACTACGTACACACCGGGAACGGCTTCGGCCTCGCGCTGCTTCTCACGATCGCGCTGTTCCTCGGCAACCTCATCGCGTGGTGGCGCGCCCACCGCGGGCTGCGGGCCGGCCGACCGGCCGCCGAGCCACCTACCGCCGTGCAGCCCTCCACAGTGGAGAGCTGAGCCGGCTCAGCTGAGCCGGCTCACCGGCCGCGCGCCCGGCGGATCGCCGCCGCGATCGCCCCGACGGCGATGAAGACGAGCAGCAGGCACACCAGTGCCTTGACCATGGTCACGCTCCTGGCAGTATGGGTGCGCCATGACCATACCCAGTGAACCGCTCTGGCGAGGCGTTGCCGCCGCACTCGTCACCCTCTTCGACACCGACGGCGGGGTGGACCACGCGGCCACCGCCGCGCACGCGCAGCGCCTGGCCGCGGCTGGGGTGCGGGCAGTGCTTGTGGCCGGGTCGACCGGCGAAGCCGATGCCCTCACCGACACCGAACGGGTCACCCTGGTGACCGCGGTCCGGCACGCGCTGCCGGCGTCCGTACCGGTGCTGGCCGGGGCTGGCGGCGCGTGGACCGGCGAGGTGCTGGCCCGGGTCGGTGCCGTGATCCAGGCGGGCGCCGATGCCGTGCTCGTGGCGCCGCCCCGGCGTACTGCCGATGTCGCGGGCTGCTACGCCGCCGTGGCCGCGTGTGCCGGCGGGACACCGGTGCTGGCCTACCATTTCCCCGGGGTGGCCGGGGGAGCGGTACCGGTGGAGGCGCTGCCCGGCCTGCCGGTGGCCGGCATAAAGGACTCGACCGGGGACGCCGAGCGGCTGCTGCGCGAGCTCGCCGCCTGGGACGGCTGGACGTACGTCGGGTCGAGTGCGCTCGTAACGCTGGCCGGCGTACTCGGTGCCACCGGTGCGATCCTGGCCGTCGCCAACGCGTACCCCGAGGAGTGTCTCGCCGCGTTCGACGGTGACGGCGCTGCGCAGCGGCGGCTGCTGGACGCGCACCTGGCCGCCAAGGCGGACTTCCCGCGCGGGCTCAAGGCGCTGCTGGCCGAGCGGTTCGGCACGCCGGCCGGGGCCCGGATGGGATGACCGTCCTCGGGTGCTGCAGCCGGACCGGTACGGCCGTGGCCGCTGTCACGGCCGGCGGGTCAGCGCAGCGGCCGAGGTACGTGCGCTGCGGGCGCGCCTGATCCGGGACGGCGTGTCGTTCGTCGAGGACGAGGACGAGCCGGGCTACGTGGCGTTCAAGTGCCTGGATCCGGATGGGTACCGCGTCGAGGTGTACTGGGAGCCCTGAGCGCGGTCGGCGGGCGTTTCAGCTTTACATAATGTCAATTATCGAGCAACTGCCCCGCCGAAACGCACGGCACTGTGCCGCCGCCGAGGTCGCTGCGGTGTGTCTCGCCGAAAATGTCGGCGCGGTTTGGTAGGAAGCAGTAATCAAACAGATGTACGGAGGGATGCCATGGCCACCGCCGTGCGAAGCTCGGCCCGCGGCCTGTCGGCCGACGAGCTGGAGACGATCCGTGATGCGCTCGCGGCGGGTCGCCGACCGAAAGTGATGTTCACCGAGACGGCCGGCCAGGTCGCCGGGCAGACCGGGCAGGTCGTCCGGCTGACCGATCCCGAGCTGTCGGACGAGTGGGTTGTGGTCCGGTTCGGCCGTGACGAGCTGCCCTTCTCGCCCGCCGATCTGGCGATTCCGACGAAGTCGGCGGCCGCCCGCCGAGCCGAAGCCGCCGCCAGCCGGGCGGACGCCACCGCGGCCGCGAGCCGCACCCCCAGCGCTGCTGTCAGTCCCTCCCCCGCCCCGGCACCAGAGTTCAAGATCGTTCGCGAGAAGCCGGCCCCAACGCCACGCCAGGAGACGACCGTGCCCGACGCCCCGACGTCCACTGTGGAGACCATCGCCGCACCGGCACCGACCGAGAACGGTAAGACCCCGCGCAAAATCATCGGCAAGGGGCCGAAGGCCAAGGCGCCGGCCGCACTGACCGTCACGCTGGCCTATACGGAGGGCGAGTGGACGGTGGCCGCGCAGCAGGGCGCCAAGGCGCTGGCCAGGCCGTACCTGATCAGGCCCTCGGAGGCGCTGCGCATGGTGGGCCTGCTCGACGCTCCCGGCGTGCAGGAGGCAGTCCAGCACATCCTGTCGAGCGAACGGGCCGAGGCCGAGCATCAGGCCGAGAAGCTGCGCACCGAGCTGGCCGAGATCGAGGCGAAGCTGGCGGAGCTGCGCGTCGCGAGCTGACCGGTTCCGGTCACTGAGGGCCGGTCAGCCGTTACCGGCCTCCAGGGCGGCCAGGGCGGCTCCCCGCGCACCGGCCATGTCGAGGTCGGGGACGAGCGAGAACTGGGCGACCTGCGCCTGTTCGGCGCGCAGCACGGTGTGCTGGCGTACGAGGCCCAGGAACCAGTCGCGGAACTCGGGATCGGCTTCGACGACTCCGCCGCCGACGAAGTAGGCGTGCGGGTCCGTCACGTTGGCCACGATGCTGAACAGCCGGCCGAGTGCCATCGCCTGCTGCTCGAAGATCTTCCGAGCCAGCGGGTCGCCGCGCTCGCCGAGCGAGCGTACGACCTTTGCGGCCTCGTCCAGCGACCCGGCGGTCTCAAGCTCGTGGCTCGTGAAGCGGCTCAGCCAGTACGGCAGGAGGTTGTTCCTGATGCCGGTCAGCGAGGCGACGCTCTCCACGTCGCACTCGGTGCCGCACATGCACCTGGGCTGCGGCTGCCCGTCGTCGAGCAGGCCGGCCATCGGGATCTGGATGTGGCCGAGCTCGCCGGCCATGCCGGCGGCACCGCGGACCACCCGGCCGGCCTCGATCAGGCCGCCGCCCAGCCCGGTGCCGACGATCGCGGACACCGAGGACCGGTCGTGTGCGTCGGGTCCGAAGTGGACGTGGTGGGCGTAGAAGGCGGCGGCGTTGCCGTCGTTGCTGTAGGTCACGGGCAACCCCAGTCGGGCTTCGACGGCGCCGCGGAAGTCGAAGCCGCGCCAGGCCGGTTGGGCGAAGTTCGTCGACCCCTTGGACGAGATGACGCCGTCGGCGCTGGCCGGACCGGGCGTGTCCAACCCGACGGCGACGACGGCCGCGGCCAGCGTACCGGTCAGCGCGAGCACGTGGTGCATCGCCGTCACCAGTGCTTCGATGGCCGGTTCCGGCCCGTCCCGTACGCAGCTCGGCGTCTCGACCAACCGATCGACGAGGAACCGGCCGGCGCCGTCGACGACGCTCGCGTTGATGCTCGTACCGCCCACGTCCAGGCCGACCACGGCCCGGTCCCCCGGATCACTCACGACCGAAACCGTAAACCATCGCCGGCCGGCCGGCACCAGGGCGGTAGCTTGCCAGGCAAGGTACTATGCGGAACATGGAGCAGCAGCCGGGTCTCGCCACCGCACTGCGCCGCGGCACGCTCGAGTTCTGCGTCCTAGCTCTGCTGCGCGGCGGTGAGCGCTACGGGGTCGAGCTGGTGCGCCGGCTCGGCGCGGAGACCGCGCTGACCACCAGCGAGGGCACGATCTACCCGATGTTGTCCCGGCTGCGGCGCGCCGGCTGGGTCAGCACGTCGTGGCGCGAGTCCCCCGCCGGCCCGCCGCGGCGGTACTACGCGCTGACCCACGACGGCGCGACCGCGCTTGCCCACTTCCGGTCCGAGTGGGTCGCATTCCGCGCCGCCGTCGACCGCATTGTCGCTTCGGAGCCATCATGACCATGAATGACGAGTTGGTCGCCGAGTACCTCGCCGCGGTTGACAGGGCCGCGGCCGACATCCCGCCGAGCCGGCGGCAGGACCTGCTCGCCGACCTGCGCGAGCACATCGCCGCAGCGCGCGCCGAGCTGGACCCGGAGACCGAGGCGGGGATCCGTACCATCCTCGACCGGCTCGGCGATCCGGCCGTGATCGCCACAGCGGCGCGACTCGACCTGACTCCACCGCCGGCCCCGCCGGTGCCGCAGCCGATACGCCCGGGCGCCGCGGCCGCGCGGCGCGGGCCGGGCATCGTCGGCAGGATCCTGATCGCCGTGGTGGCCGCGTTCGTCCTGTTCTTCGTGGTGTGTGCGGTCGGCCTGCTGGCGTACCGGACCGCCGGCGGCGGTCCGCGGACGGGTCCCGTCACGGTGGTGACCGACGCTCACCCACCCTCCCGGCCCCCCGGCTGACCGCTCCCCCGCGACCCCGCGTCACCCATCGTGCCGGTGAGGGCCAGCACGTCGAACCGGTCCCGGGAGGCGCGCAGGCGCCGGCTCCACGAGGTGCCCAGGGCCTCGACCTGCGCGGCATCCGCGTAGTGGGCGCCGGTCAACTGCCAACCGTGCCGGGCGTACGTGGCCCCCAGGTCGTCCAGCGCCCACTGCGGCGTCGGCTCGGCAACGCCACCCACCTCCGGTACGGGTGGCCGCCACGCGTGCAGGTTGAGCGTGACGAGGAACCCGGCGCCCGGCGCGCAGGCCGCGCGCAGGGTGGCGAGGATCTGCCCGTCCACGCCGAGCAGGCCGCGCAGCAGGCTGCCCCAGGGCATCAGGACGTGCAGCTCGGCGACCCCGGTGAGCGCGGCGGGCAGCTGCTCGGCGGCGGCCCAGACGAACAGCAGGTTCGGCAGCCCGCCGCGGGCCGGGTTGGCCGCCGCGCGCCGGGCGGCCCGGCGCATGTTGTCCCGGTTGGCGTCCAGCCCGACGACCAGCCAGTCCGGCCGCTGCCGGGCGGTGTGTACGGCGTGCTTGCCGTCGCCGGTGCCCACGTCGAGCAGCACGGCGCGGTACCCGGCCCGCAGCGTGGCGAGCTCGGCGTCGGGCAGCTCCACCACCTGCCGGCCGGTGACCCGGCGCAGTCCGCTCACCCGGCCGGCTCGCCATCCGGTCCGCCGGGCGGCGCCTGCCGACCTCGGCGACGGCCCGTCGGGCCCGTGGGCAGCACGCCGTACAGCACCCGCCGGTCCAGGCCGAACGGGGCGAGCGCGTCGCTCACCGTACGGGCCGGTACGCCCGCGTCGGCCAGGGCCCGGGCGGCGGCCACCAGGTCGACGGTGGGCCCGGAGCCGGGCGCGGCGGCGAGGACCACGAACGGCTCGGCGTCCGGGTACGCCCGTACGGCGTGCAGCGCGCCGGCGGCGGTGGTCCAGTCGACCGCGATGCCGACGTCGAGCGGGTCGGACTGCACGGCGACGGGGTGGTCCGCGGCGGCCGCCGCCAGTGGCCCCAGCACCGCGTCCACATCGGACACCGGCACCGACAGGACGGTCGGCACCGCCGCCGGCCGCACCGGACCGGCGATCCGCGGGTCCCGGGCCAGCCGCCGGTCGACCCGGCCGAGCCAGAGCACGGGCGCGCCGGGCAGCCCGGCCGCGAGCAGGACCG
>JAEHDK010000770.1 GCA_016880465.1 Micromonosporaceae bacterium | reverse complement strand
GTGTCCGACGGGCGCAACATCGTACTGCCGGCGGCCGCCGCGGGTCTGGCGGCTCGGCTGCGCGAGCGCGGCTTCCGCCCGCTGGGACTGGACATGTCCGAGCTGCTCAAGGCCGGAGGTGCGGTCAAGTGCTGTTCGCTCGAGCTGCGCGACGGCTAGCTCGGCGCGCGGGCCGCCGCCACGGCACCGACCACCCGGTGTGGTCGTACGTCGCCGCAAAGGAGTCTCCATGCTGATCGCCGCGGCGCCGGTCGCGCCGATAGGAGCCCACGAACTTCTCGTGCTGCTGCTGCAGCTCGGGCTCCTGCTCGGCCTGGCCCTCATGTTGGGACGCCTTGCCGTCCGGCTGCACATGCCGGCGATCGTGGGGGAGCTGGCGGCCGGCGTGCTGGTAGGACCATCACTGCTCGCCCATGTCGCGCCGGGCCTGTCCGCATGGCTCCTGCCGCCCGCCCCCGGCCAGCAACACCTGCTCGACGCCGTCGGCCAGCTCGGCGTACTGCTGCTGGTGGGCATCACCGGAATGCACATCGACCTGAACCTCGTCCGCCGCAAGGGCGCCACCGCGGCCTGGGTCAGCGCTGGTGGCCTCCTGATCCCGCTGACCGCCGGTATCGGGCTGGGCTTCCTGCTGCCGACCTCGGTCGCGGGCACCGGACGGCCGGTGTTCGCGATGTTCCTCGGCGTCGCGATGTGTGTGAGCGCGATACCGGTCATTTCCAAGATCCTGCTGGAGATGCGGCTGCTGCACCGCGACATCGGCCAGTTGGTCATCAGCGCAGCGGTCGTCGACGACATCTTCGGCTGGTTCATGCTCTCGATGGTGTCCGCCATGGCCACCAACGGGCTGCGTACCGGTCAGGTCGCCTGGTCGGTCGTGTCGCTGTTCGGTGTCGTGGCCATCGCGGCGTTCGTCGGTCGACCGGTGGCCCGTGCGGGCCTGCGGCTGGCCGGGCGGTCGTCCGACCCGGGCGTCCGTACGGCCGTCGTCGTCGTGCTGCTCCTGCTCTGCGCCGCGGGTACCCACGCGTTGGGTCTTGAACCGATCTTCGGGGCATTCCTGTGCGGCCTCATGATCAGCGCATCCGGCCTGGTCGACCACGAATGGCTCGGCCCGCTCCGGACGCTCGTGATGGCTGTCCTGGCGCCGATCTTCTTCGCCACCGCGGGACTTCGGATGGACCTGACCGCGCTGGCCCGCCCGGCCGTCCTGCTGTCGGCCATCGGGGCGCTCCTGGTCGCCATCCTCGGCAAGTTCGTCGGCGCGTACCTCGGTGCCCGGGTCAGCCGGCTCCCCCGCTGGGAGGCCCTGGCACTCGGGGCGGGCCTGAACGCCCGCGGTGTCATCGAGGTCATCGTCGCCATGGTCGGGCTCCGGCTCGGCATCCTGGGCACCGAGGCGTACACCATCATCGTGCTGATCGCGGTCGTCACCTCGCTGATGGCGCCGCCGCTCCTGCGGTACGCAGTGGGCCGCATCGCCGTCACCGCGGAGGAGGACGCGCGGGAGAAGGTGTTCAGCGGCATCGGCTAGCTAGGGCGGGTCAGGCCGCCCGCCGCTCGCCCGCACCCGCCGCCCGCAGGCCGCCGCGCACCGGCGCGACACCGGCGAACTCGGGGGTGGCCCGGAGCATCTGCAGGGCGCGCATGCGCATCGGACCGATGCTGCCGATCGGCAGCTGCAGCTGCGTGGCTATCTCGGTGTAGCTTGGGCACTCGTCTGACATCAGGAGCCGGAGGAGCTGCTGGTAGCGGATCGGCAGCCGGGCGAGCGCCTGCTCGACCTCGGGCTCGTAGTCGCCGTCGGCGGGGTAGCTGTCGGCGACGGCACCGCGGCGGTCAATCTCGTTCTCCGCGGTGGGATCGGCGCACAGCACGTAACGCTTCGCGTCGGTGGCGACCCGGAGCCCTTCCCGCCGTGCGGTCGCGGTCAGCCACGCGGGGAGCCGGTCGGGCTCCCGGATCTGGTGCGCGTGCTCGAGGAGGCGCAGCCAGGTCAGCTGCGCGACATCGGCGGCATCGGCGTGGTTGAGACCGAGCCGGCGGCCGGCCCGAAGGACCAGCCACCCGAACCGGTTCACCAGCATGTCCCAGGCCGCCCAGTCGCGCTCGGCGGCGCGGCGGAGCAGCTCACCGGGGGTCGGCTCGGCTGGTTCCGGGCGACGGTAGCTGGGCTCGGGGCTGGGCACGGCGGTGCGCGGTACGGCAGGAAGGGGCATGGGTCAGACCCAATCAGGAGGACCGTCACAGCTGCGTTGTCACGCCGTCACGCCCCGCATACGACGGCACCGGCGGCGCCGGCTCAGGCCGTGCGGTTGAGGCTGGACTGCACGAGCTGTTCGAGCTCCGGGGTCGGCGCCGCGCCGAACTCGCTGGCCAGGCCGTTGCGGAACGAGGTGAGGCAGCGGACCGCCTCGACGATGTTGTTTTCTGCCAGATGCGCGACAATCAGGGCTCTGGTCGCGGCCTCCCGCAGCGGCTCCAGGCGTACGGCCGCGAGCGCGGCGTCGATCGCGTCGGCGTACCGCCCGGCCGCGGTCAGCTGCGTGGCGACCGCCTCCAGCGCGTGCATCTGCAGCAGGCGCAGGCGCTCCCGCTCGACGAGGACCCAGTCCTCGTACCAGCCGGGCAGCAGGTCGCCGATGACCAGCGCGGGCGTCGAGGAGCGGTCGGCCGCGCCGCCGTGCATGCTGTGCCGGGCGGCGGCGACGAATGCCGGCACGTCCGCATCGACCGTGGCCGCCAGCCCGAGCACCTTCCGCCCGGTGACCACGGGGTCGGCGGTCAACCGGTGCAGGCGCCACAGCACCGTCCGCAGCCGGGCTTGTGCCGTACGCTCCGGCACGTCGCGCCACAGCGTTGCGGCGATGTCGGTACGGCCGCAGCGGCCGCGGATGCCCAGCAGGGCGACGAGCCGGCGGGCGCTATGCGGTACCCGTAGCGCCCGGCCCTCCTGTTCGAGGTGGAAGCCGTCGAACAGGCGAAGCTGGAACCGGTCGGGCATCGCCGACATCGCTCACCGTCGCCATGCTCCGGCGGTCCGCGCCTGGAACCAGCTGTCCCAGTCGGCGTGCGGGGACCACACATCTTCGGCGGCCAGGTCGCCGACGTGGTATCTGCCGAGCGCGCTGGTCAACATCTGCAGCTCCAGGGACAGGCACTCGACGAGGTTGACCAGGCCGTTCTCCCCGTCGGTGTCCACCGCGAGCAATGCGGCCCGGCCGAGGCCGGCCGCGTTGGCGCCGAGCGCCAGGCACTTGGCGACCCGGGTACCCTCCCACATCCGGCCGGACACGAGCAGGCACGACGGGTGCTCGCCGATGCGCCGCAGGCACTCGCCCAACGGCAACCCGACGCTGCGCAGGAACGCGACCGGCGCCCAGCCGGTGCCGCCCTCGGCGCCGTCCACGGTCACCGCGTCCGCGCCGGCCTCCCACGCCACCATCGCGGCCGCGCCCACATCGCGGGCCGGTGGCAGCTTGACCCAGACCCGCGCCCGCGGAAAGTTGTTGCGCATCAGCCGGATCTGCTGGCGCAGGATCTCGTCGGTGAACGTGCCGGGGCTGCTGCTGCGCAGCACGAGATCGCCGCCGCTGAACACCGGGTCCATCGTGAATGCCTCGGCGAGCCGCGCGGCGGTGGCCGGGTCGAGTACGGTCATCCCGCCCAGCCCCGGCTTGGCGCCCTGGCCCACCTTGAGCTCGAAGGCCAGCCGGCCGGACTCCAGCAGCGGCTGCACGTTCGGGTCGGAGTAGACCAGGTTCCAGACCTCGGCGTCGGCGTCCTCGGTGCTCTGCTGGACGACCACGCCGCCGTACGAGTCGGGCAGAGCAGCGGCGTACGCGTTGACCCGGCCGAGCAGCGACCGGCCCGCGTCCCGCTGCTCGATGCGGCCGTAGCCGTTGACCGGCGTCACGTTCTCGCCGATCACCAGCGGAATGCCGAGCCGCCCGGCCTGCCGGCTGGCGGCGAGCCCGAGGTCGACACCGCCGGCCCGGGTCGAGCCGAACGCCGACACGTACAGCGGCCGGGTGGACCGGAAGCCGCCCACGGCCGTGTCGAGCCGTACGTCGCGGTAGACCGGCTCCCGGCCGAGCTCGATGAGCTTGGCCAGCCGGTGTGGCACGAAGACCGGCGGTACCAGCCGGAGCCCGTCCAACGGGTCGCTCGTCGTGCCGGGAGCCGGATCGCCACCGAACAGCGCGTGCCCGTACTGGTCGGTGTCCGGGAACGCGTCGGCCGCACCGGATCGCGCCCGAGCCCGGACGGCCGACTCGGGGAATGTCTCGGCACGTAGCTTGTTCAGGGTGCCACCACTCCGGGAATCTTGGGGTAGGCGCTGGCCTGCCACACCGAGTCGAGTCCGGCGAGGTACCGGGTGAGGCGCTCGAGCCCGATGCCGAAGCCGGCGCTGGCCGGAATCCCGTCCCGCACCATCTGGAGGTACCAGCCGTACTTGGCGGGGTTCTCCCCGGTCTCCCGGATCCGCGCGATGATCGTGCCGTAGTCGTGCTCGCGCTCGCTGCCGCTGGCCAGCTCGCCGTAGCCCTCCGGGGCGATCAGGTCGAAGTTGCGCAGGTACCCCGGCCGGTCGAGGCTCTCCCGGTCGTAGAACCCGCGGGAACCCTTGGGGTAGTCGGTGATGAAGAACGGCTTGCTCGCCTTGCGGGACAGGATCGCCTCGCCGGCCCAGTCGATCTCGGCGTCGGGGTTCTGCGGGTGGCCCATGGCCCGCAGGTCGGACACCGCGTCGGCGTGCGAGCGCCGCTCGAACGACTGGGTCAGCAGGTCGGCGAACACGCTCGGGTCGCGACCGAGCCGCTCGAGCGCGCCGCGCGGGTGGGCGAGCACCTCCTGTACGACGTGCCCGACCAGCTGCTCGGCCAGCTCCATGATGTGCTCCCGCGAGGCGCCGGCCACCTCCACGTCGATCTGGTGGAACTCGGCGAGGTGCCGGCTCGTCGACGCGGTCTCCAGCGGCTCGAGGCGTACGCACGGCGCGATGAAGAAGATCTTCTCGAACGCGGTCAGCGATGCCTGCTTGTAGAGGATCGCGCTGGTCATCAGCTTGTACCGGTGGCCGTAGTAGTCCACGTCGACCTGCTTGGCGCCGCGCGCACCGGGATCGGTCACCGGACCGATGAGCGGCGCCAGCAGCTCGATGAACCCCTGCCCGCACAGGAAGTCGCGGGCTGCCGTCAGGATCCGGTGCTGGATCGTCAGCACCGTACGGGTCACCGGCGAGGACAGGTGCTCACCCGGGCTGCCGGGCAGCGGACGTCGAGCGGTGCCGGTGTCATGGATCTGGGCCATCGGTCTGGCTCCCTTGAGGTACTCGTCGAGGCTGGCGTCGTCGAACTTGTGCTCCACATAGGACAGTGAGGCGAGCAGTCCGGTCGCCGTCAGTTCGGTGGATCCGGTCGGCCGCACGAGGTGTCCGATCGGCAGGGAGCCGAGTCGCGACCAGCGCAGCCATCCGGTGCCGTCGAGGTAGCTGCGGGTCCGCCCGGCGTTGTCCGGGTGCAGGCAGTACGGGATGTCGAGGTACCCCGAGCGGAACGCGGTGGCCAGCGCGGTTCCGAGATCCGGGTCGAGGTCGACGACCGCGTCGACCAACGCCTTCGCCTCGGCGTAGATGCCGGTGTCCTCGACCTCGCCGACGAGCGGTGCGCGCCGTTCCGCGGCGGCGGCCGCGGCCGCGGTCTCCAGTGCCTCCACGTTCTCGGCGAAGGTCGGGATCCGGTACGCCTCGGCGGCGGTCTTGACGATCAACCGGGCCGCGCCGCCCTGGACAGCCAGCCGGGCAGCCTCTGTCAACAGCCTCGCGGCCCCGTCCGACGTACGCGGATAGACGCCCATGTACGCGTAGATGACGACGTGCGAGTCGACGTCCGGCAGCCGTTCGGCGGCCAACCGGTGCAGCGCCCGTACGGCTTCCCGATCCTGGTCCGCGTTGGTCTGTTGGGCATAGCTCAGCGAGACACTGCGCAGGCCGTGCTGGCGGAAGAACAGGCACTCGAGCACGCTGAGCGCGATCAGCAGGCTCGGTGGGCAGAGCTGGCCGAGCATGCAGCCGCCGAAGGTCTCCAGATGCGGCTCGATACCGGTCTCGCGAAGCCGTGCCAGCAGGGCACAACTGCGTACCCAGTGCTGGATCGAGGTGCACAGCGGCGTGCGGCTGTACGGCAGGCAGTAGGACGCCGGCCCGCCCTCGGTGGCGTGCATCCCGGCGGCCATGAGGGCGCGGAAGATGTCCTCCGGGCACGGCGAGCCGTGCCGGACCTGGACCGGGAAGTCGGCCCCGGCCACGCCGTCCAGTACGGCCCGGGTGGTGGCCACGTCGTGCGCGACGATGGGGTAGCCGTTCAGGTCCGCACCGGACGCGAGCGCCGCCCGCGCGGTCTCGTCGTCGCCCATCCGCGTGTAGCTGTCCAGCGTGATCGTCCCGACCGTGGTCGCGTTCGCCTGCTTGGTGGCCAGCAGCCCGTCCCGCATCGCCTTTGGGCTGCTCACTCCCATCCGCGGCTGCACGACGAGTTCCCCCGCCCGGTGTGCGCGTGCGACGAACTCGCCGAACGACCGGGTCGAGCCGGCCGCGGCGCTCACGTACTCACGCTCATCGTCAACTGTTTGGCAAAGGACCGGAACTCGAGGATTCCGGTGCCTTCCTCGAAGATCGCATCGAACCCCGCGGCCCTGAGCTGGTCGCGGCACTCCCGCCCGCCCACGCCGTTGATGCCGAGCTTGCCGCCGATGACCACCCGGGTGTCGGCGAGCTCCGGGCAGGCCCGGATGCGGCCGATCAACCGCAGGCCGTCGTGGAACCCGTGGCCGTTGACACTGCTGACCACGACGAGGTCGGGCCGGGTGCCCAGGCACTGCGCGACCAACAGCTCGTCGGGTACGCAGGCGCCCAGGTTGACTACCCGGTGCCCGAGCTCCTCGAGGACGAGCTGGAGGAAGACCAGGTTCCAGGTATGCGCGTCCGACGCCACCGTGGTCACCACGACGGACAGGCTCGGGCCGTACGGCGTATCCGGCGTTCCGGGGTGCCGACGTACCGGGACGGCGGCCCGGCGGGCATCGCCGGGGCTCTCCTCGGTGGCGAGGTCCATGCCAGACAGAGGACCGGGCGGCCCCGTTCTGATACACGCACCCGGCCGGCTGTATCAGCACCGGGCGCGCTCGTCCTCTAACGAGATGGGACCCCGCGGTTCGCGGCGGCGAACCGCGGTCAGCCGAAGGAGACAGCCGCATGGCATCGCTCGACGTGGACCGGGCTTGTGTCGCTGAGCTGCACGACCAGGCCTTCCGGGCGCTGCGGGCCGCGCTGCCGGCGGCCAACCTGGAGGCGGCGCTGCGGTGCAGTGCCCGGCTGCAGGCCGCGCTGCCCGACCGCGAGCGGCTGGACCGCAACCTCGTCCTGGTGGCCTACGGGGGCGGCAAGGACAGCTCGTACACGCTGGCGTTCGTCCGGGCGATGCAGCTCATCCTGTTCCGGGTGCACGGCACCACCTTCCGGATGCGGGTGGCGACCAACCGGCACGCCGGGATGCCGCGGGTGGTGCTGGAGAACGTGGACCGCGCGTACGCCGCGCTGCGGCTGACCGGCGACCCGTACTGCGAGCTGCTGCTGATCGACGGCAACGAGGTGGCGCCGTTCGACGTGCAGACGCCACAGCGCGACCACGTCGTACGCCGCAACCGGCTCGACATCCTGATGACGGGCCACCGTACGTTCGGCGACGGCCGGCCGACCTTCTGCAATGCGTGCAACTTCAGTGTCGCCAACTCGTTCGGGCTGGCCGCGTCGTACGGCGCGGGCGCCGACCTCATCATCACCGGCGACTCGGAGCAGGAGCAGCGCCAGTACTCCCTCTGGATATCCCGGCTCGCGCGTCGCGTCGGAGTCGGTCAACCGCCGAAGGCGCCCGCGACGCCGCGGGCAGGCACGGCCCCGCCGAGGGCGTCGACCGGCGCTCGCGGAGCCGGGCGGTTGTTCGCCAACCTCGATCGGATCGCCCACTCGTACTTCGTCGACATCCATGGCCCGGACGCCGCCGATACGGTCGCCGAGCGGCGCGTGGCCGAGGTACCGCAGCGGCTGCGGTTCTTCTCCATCTACTCGGACACCCAGTACGCCGCGGGAGACCACCTCGACCTGCTCACCGGCTTCCTGGGTTTCGTGTTCGACGATGTTGCTTTCAGCTTCACCGAATCCGACTGCGGCAACCCGGCGCTCATGGCGCACCTGCGCGGGCTCAAGTGCGAGCGGGTCTACCAGCGGTCGTACGCCGACGGGATGCAGGAGTACGTCGAGTTCGCCCTCGACCTGATGCGCAAGAAGGACTTCCCGGCCGAGCTCGTCGAGCTGATGCGCGCGCGGTACGACGGCGCGGACGCGGCCGACCGGATGCGGCGGGCGGCCGACGACTACGCCCTGGAGACGTTCGGGCTGGCCGAGGAGCAGCTCGTCTGCCTGGCGTACTCGCCGTTCGCCGAGAAGGGCGCGGGGCTCGAGGAGTTCCTGCGACGCGAGCACGCCGACCTGGCCGCGCACTCCGCCGACATCCACGCGCTGCTGGCGGACCAGTCGCGCGACGCGCCCGAGCTCGCCGAGGCCCTGGCCCGCATCAGCGGACTCGAGCTGCCGCAACTGCGCGTGCTCTACCGCAGCTCCGTACGCCGCCCCGGAAGCGGCACGGGCACGGAGGTCATCGACGCCGTGCTGGCCGGTGATCCGCACAAGGCGGTCATCCGCACCCGGCACACCCAGAACGGTCCCCAGGCTTTCGAGCAGATATCGGGAAGGTAGCCATGGCAGTTGAAGTCGTCCGCCTGGACCGCGACACGCTCCTGCACGAGTACGGGGTGGACACCCAACGGCTCCAGCCATGGGCGGTGCTGAACGCGCCGTTCGAGGGCTCGTTCGCCGTGGTACGGGCCGGCACCCATTCGACCCTGCACTCGCACCACGAACACGAGATCTTCGTCGCCCTGCGCGGCGCAGCGGTGATCGAGTGCGACGGCGACCAGGCGCCGTTCCGCGCCGGCGACGTCGCGTTCTTCCGGCCGGGGCTGCTGCACCGGGTACTCAACGACGGCAGCGAGGACTTCGAGTTCTACAGCGTCTGGTGGGACGAGGAGATGGCCGAACGGTTCATCTCCCGCAACCGGGCAGGAGCGTCGGCATGACGCGCCCGCGGCCGTCGGACGACGATCGCCCCGTCCTGGTCCTCGGCCCGAACCCGACGCCCAACGGGGGCATGCACCTCGGCCACATCGCCGGCCCGTACCTGGCCGGCGACGTCTACGCGCGGTACCAACGCGCGCGCGGCCGCGACGTGATCTTCACCACCGGTACCGCCGACAGCCAGACGTACACGCTGGCGACCGCGCTGCGGCAGGGCATCGCGCCGGAGGAGCTGGCCCGCACCTCCACCGAGCTGATCCGCGATGCGTTGCACGCGATCGGCATCTCGGTGGACGGCTTCGGGCCGTTCGACGACACGTACCGGACGACGGTCCTCGACTTCTTCCGTACGCTGCACGCGAAAGGGACGTTCGAGCTGCGTACGGTCAAGCTGCCGTACCGGGCACGGACCGGCGAGTTCGCGGTCGAGGGCCTCATCGAGGGCGACTGCCCGGTCTGCCTGTCGAGCAGCCGCGGCGGCCTGTGCGAGACCTGCTGCCACCCCAACAACTACAACGAGCTGCTCGACCCACACTCCACGATCAGCGCCGACGATCCGACCGACGGGATCACCACCAAAGAGGTGAAGATTCTCGTCCTCCCGCTGGAGAACTTCCGCGAGCAGCTCACCGCGTACCACGAAGCCTGGATGCCGTACTGGCGGCCGCATCTCGTCCAGATGATCCGTGAGGTGCTGGCTCGCCCGTTGCCGGAGATCCCCATCACCTACCCGCTCGACTGGGGCATGCGCGCCCCGTTCCCGGAGACGCCCGGACAGGTGCTCAACGCCTGGCTCGAGCTGATGCCGGCGGGCATGTTCACCACGTCCTACGCGGCCGCCCAGCTGGGTCGTAGGACCGCGCCGGGTGACCTGTGGCGGGTCGAGGAGAACCGGCGCATGGTGCACTTCCTCGGCTTCGACAACGCCTTCTTCTTCTGCTTCCCGCACATCGCGCTGGTGATGGCGCACGGCGGCCAGTTCGTCCTGCCGGAGTCGATCATCAACAACGAGTTCTACGAGCTGGAGAGCGAGAAGTTCTCGACCAGCAAGGGACACGTCGTCACGCCCGAGGACATGCTGCGCGAGGTGCCCCGTGATGCGCTCCGGCTCTACCTGGCGCTCACCGCGCCGGAACACCAGCGCACCACGTTCAGCCGTGCCGGGCTGGAGAAGGTGGCCGCCGAGCGGCTCATCGGGCCGTGGAACCGGCTGGCCGGCACGCTGGCCAAGGCGGTCGCCAACGCCGGCGGGGCTCCCTTGCCGATCTCCGCGGGGGGCCGGCAGCGGGTCGCCGCGATGCTGGGGCGGTTCGACATCTTCCTTGAGATGCCGACGTACAACCTCACCCGCGCCGCGGACACGATCCTCGTCCACATAGACCGGCTGGCCAGGCGGGCGGCCACGCTCGACGGCAGCCGGAGCCTCGATGTCGGGCCGGCGGAGTGGGGCGACCTCTTCCTGGAGGTCAAGGCGCTGCTCGCGGCGGCCGCTCCCATCCTCATCGACCTCGCCGCGGCCGCTCGCCAGGCCGGCGGGTTCGACGGGGTGCTCGGCCCGACAGCGTTCGACGTCGCCGAGGTCGTACCGTTCGCACCGCCGCTCCTGCCCGCCGAGGCCAACGGCGGCACCGGCGGCAACCGCACCGGCGGCCGGTGATCCCGGTGCGGATCGTCGTGGTCGGGGGTGGGGTGATAGGTCTGCTCACGGCCATGGAGTGTGCCCGCACCGGTGCGCAGGTCGACGTCGTGGATCGGGCCGACATCCCGTCCCCGTGGGCCACGTCGTACGACCGGCACCGCGTCGTACGGGCCCTGCACCGCGGCGACATGGGGCTGACCGCGGCGGCGGCCCGGGGCCACGATGCGTGGCTGGAGATCGAGCGCCGACTCGGTACGCGGTTCTACCACCGGGTCGGCGCGCTGACCGCGATGGCGGCGGACGATGCGCCGACCAACCTGACGCTGCTCGCGTGGGCCGGCGTGGCCGCACGGGCGCTGCCGGCCGAGGACCTGGCCGCCCGGTACCCCCGGATCCGGTTCGCCGCCGGGCTGGCCGGTGTGCTGGAGCCGGCGGCCGGTGCCGTCCTGGCCGACCGGATGCTCGCCGCCCTGGCCGGGTGGCTGCGTGACCGGCCCGGTGTGCGGCTGCACCCGCGCCGCCGGGTGGTGCGCGTGGACGACGCCGGTGCCGTGCGGCTCGCCGACGGCGGCGTCCTGGGCGGTGACGTCGTGGTCGTCGCCGCGGGGCCCTGGTCGCGCGACCTCGTACCCGCCGTCCTGGGCAAGGATCTGACGCTGTACCGGCAGACGATGCTCACCTACGCGCCCGCGCCCAGCCCCCAGGCCTGGGCCGGCATGCCCGCGGTACCCTCGCTCGGCACCACGTCCGGAGCCTGGCTGATGCCACCGGTGGCGGGCACGCCGGTACGGCTGAGCGCGGCCAGCGCATGCCGGCCGGTGCCGGAGCTGACCGATCGGGTCACGCCGGCGCGCTGGCGGGACCATCTCATCGACGAGTTCAGCGCGCTGCTGGTCGACTTCGAGCCGGCCGCCGTCGTCGGCGCCACGGACAGCTACTACCTCGCGGACACCGCCAGCGGTAGGCCGGTACTCGCGACGCTGTGCGACGGCACGGTCCTGGCGTACGCGGCCTGCGGCGGGATGTCGTTCAAGTTCGCGCCGCTGGTCGCGCGCGCTCTCGCCGACCACGCGGTGGGGCGGCCGCCGCTCCGGACGGGATTAGGCTCTATCGATCGACCGAGGGAGTTCGCCGCGGCTGGCTCCAGGGGGAGTTCCCGATGAAGCTGCTTGGCCTGGAAGCCGTGCAGAACGCCACCTACTACCAGTCGCGCTACCGCCAGGTCGAGGGTTTCGGCGCGGACCTGTACGTCCTCAACGGGCTCGGCGAGGTCGACTTCTGGCCGGCCGAGCGGTACCGGATCGCCGGCTCCAAGCACATCGCGGACATCATCGCGGCGGCGCGGTCGTGGCACGCGGTCGAGCGCTTCGACGGCGTACTCACGTTCTCCGAGTCGGCGGTGGTGGCCGTCGCCGCGGTAGCCGAGGCGCTCGGCCTGCCCGGGGTGGGCGTCGGGACGGCCCGTACGTGCCGGAACAAGCTGCTGATGCGCCAGGCACACGAGCGGGCGGACGTACCACGGCCGCAGTTCCGGTTGGTGGCCGACCTGCCGATGGCGCTGGAGACGGCGGCCCGGTTCGGCTACCCGGTGATCCTCAAGCCCACGCTGGGCGCCGCGAGCAACTTCGTGTTCCGGCTGGACAGTCCCGACGAGCTGCGGCTGCGGTTCCCCCAGGCGCTGGACGGCATGCAGCGGATGTCGTGGTTCACGATGGAGCCCGACGGCGTGGACCTCGGCCCGCACGGCCTGCTCATCGAGTCGTTCCTGGCCGGGCGGGAGCTGCTCATCGAGGCGCTCGCCTGGGACGACGAGGTCTACCTGGGGTCCATCGTCGACCGGGTCACGGTCGAGGGCGACACCTTCGACGACGACGTACACCACGCGCCGACCTCGCTCGACCCGGACCAGGTGGCGGCCGTGCACCGGGCCGTCACGGCGGCCGCCCGGGCGCAGGGGATCCGGCGCAGCGTGATGCACGCCGAGATCCGGTTCCACGACGGCGCCCCGCACCTGCTGGAGATCGCCATCCGGCCGGGCGGCGGCGGGCTGGACTACTTCGCCCGGATCAGCGCCGGCTACTGCCCGATCCGCGCCACGATGGACGTCGCCCGCGGCGTACACCCCGCGGTGACCCACTACCGGCCCACCGGTGTGCACACCGCGGGGACCTGCCTGATCAGCGGGCCGGGGCGGGTCGAGGAGGTCACCGTGCCCGCGTCGGTAGCCGAGTCCGACCGGGTGTTCTTCCTCAAGATCACCGCACAGCCCGGCGACGTGATCCGGCGGCCGCCGTACGGCAACAACATCCTCGGCTTCCTCTGCACCACCGGCACCTCCTTCGACGACGCGATGCGGGCGGCGTACGACCTGGCCAACCGGATCGAGGTTCGGCTGTCCGGTGCCGCGGACGCCGCTCCGGCCGGTGCCGACGTACGCGGGCCGGTCGTGCTCACGTCGGTACCGGGGGCGGGTGATGCCGGCGGATGAAGCCGCAGACCAAGCGAGCTGATCACGACGACGAGAGGTAGTCCATGGAACTGTCCACTGTGGTGGCCGAGCCGACCGGGTCGGCGGACGGCCCACGGCCGATCAGGGGCGGCATCGCGTCCTGGGCCTGCAGCCCGGGATTCCCGCCCTCGACCATCTTTCCGTTCACCCCGCCCGAGCGGATCGGCATCCGGAATCTCTTCGAGTTCCAGGTGCTGATGTACCGGCCGCTGTACTGGCTCGGCAAGGACGGGCAGCCCGGGGTGGACTTCGACCTCAGCCTCGCCGAACCGCCGGAGTGGGGCCAGGACGGGCGCAGCGTCACGGTGACCCTCAAGCCGTGGCAGTGGTCCAACGGCGAGCCGATCTGCGCCGACAACGTCATGTTCTGGGTCAACATGATGGCGGTCAAGGGGCCGCGGTTCGGCTCGTACTCGGCCGGTTACTTCCCGGACAACCTGACGTCGTACGAGAAGGTCGCGGAGAACCAGGTCCGGTTCACCTTCGACAAGGCGTACTCGAAGTCCTGGGTGTTGATGAACCAGCTCTCGATCATCACGCCGATGCCGAAGGCGTGGGACCGTACCGCGGACGACACCCCGGCCAACGCGTCGCGCGACAAGGCGGACATCCCGGCGGTCTACGACTACCTGGTCTCGCACAACGGCGTGTGGACCGTCGAGGACAACGAGATCCGCACCCGCTGGCCGACCAGCCCGGTCTGGAGCGTGGTGAACGGGCCGTGGCAGCTGCAGAGCTTCACGATCGACGGCGCGGTGACGTTCGTACCCAACGAGCACTACTCGGGGCCGAACAAGCCGCACCTGGACGAGTTCCGGCAGGTGCCGGTCGCCACCGACGAGGATGAGTACGCCCTGCTGCTGGCCGGTCCGAACGGGCCCAACCCGATCCAGGTCGGCTTCCTCCCGTACGGCCTGGACGTGGTGCCGCCGGCGGGCGGTCCGAACCCGCTGGCGGAGCATTACCGGCTCATCCCGCAGGACGTCTACTGCCTGCGCTTCCTGCCGTTCAACTTCCACCACCCGGGGACGGCCGGACGGATCTTCCACCAGACCTACTTCCGCCAGGCCCTGCAGTGCACGCTCGACCAGGACACCGCCATCCGGGACATCTTCCACGGGTACGGCCACCGCACCGACGGGCCGGTGCCCGCGGTCCCGGACAGCGAGTTCGTGTCGCCGGCCCAGCGGCACAACCCCCCGATGCGCTTCGACATCCAGCGCGCCCGCAAGCTGCTCGAGGACAACGGCTGGGACGTGAGTACGACGCCGGCGGTGTGCGTACGGCCGGGCGCCGGTCGGGGCTGCGCCGGCGAGGGCGTTCAGGCCGGGGCGAAGCTCTCGTTCAGCCTGCGGTACGTCGATGGCCGTGCCGCCCTGCACCAGCTGATGCAGCTGCTCGAGAAGGACGCCGCCAAGGCGGGCATCGAGCTGCGCCTCGAGCCGGTCTACGGTTCGGTCATGGTCGCGGAGGACCACAGCCCCGAGGCGCCCGGCAAGCCGCACCGGTGGGAGCTGAACTGCTGGAACGGCGGGTGGGCCTTCTACGGGCAGCCGACCGGCGAGGTCCTGTTCAAGTCCACGGCCGGCAGCAACTTCGGCCACTACAGCGATCCGAAGGCCGATGAGCTCATCGACCGGACCGTGGTCAGCGACGACCTCGACGCGATGTACGAGTACCAGGACTACCTCGCCGAGCAGGTGCCGACGGTCTGGACGCCGGGCTTCCCGATCCGGCTGCTGGAGGTCGCGAAGAACCTGCGCGGGGTCGAGCCGATCAATCCGTACGGGATGATCAATCCCGAGAACTGGTACTACGTCGAGGAGTGACCCGCCGCGGTGGGCCCGGGGCTACCCGCGGCGGGTCCCGGGCCCACCGCGGCGGGCCGGTGCCCACGCCCGGCGGATGGCGTCGTCGTGCCGGTCACTCCTGCGCAGGCTCGACGACCGGGCGGTCGGGTACGTCCGCGGCCAGCTGGTCACCGGCGACGCCGGCATCCGTGCCGGGCACCGCGTGCCGGCGGAGGCCGGAGCGCACGAGGCGTTCGAGATCGGCCGTCGGGCCGACCCCGAGCTCACTGTTCAGGCCGTCGCGGAATGACTCGAACTGGCGCACGGCCTCCACGACGTTGTGCTCCGCGAGGTGCGCCGCGATGAGGGTCCGGGTGGCGCTCTCCCGCAGCGGCTCCAGGCGTACCGCCGCCAGCGCCGCCTCGATCGCCTCCGCGTACCGCTGCGCTCGGGTCAGTCGTTGGGCGATCGCCTCCAGCGCGTGCATCTGCAGCTGGCGCAGCCGTTCCCGCTCGAACAGGACCCAGTCCTCGTACCACCCGGGAAGCAGCTCACCCATCCCGGCGAGCGACGACATCGGCGAGCCCCGGTACACGCCGTCGCGGCCGTCGAGCGCGCACCTGGCGTCCACGACGAACGCCTGTACGTCCACGTGCGCGGCGCTGGAGAGGGCGAGCACATCGCGGCCCTCGACGAGTGGTACGTCGGTGAGCCGGTGCAGCCGCCAGAGCACGGTGCGCAGGCTGGCGCGCGCCTTGGCCTCGGGTACGTCCGGCCACAGCGTGCCGGCGACCTCGGCCCGGCTGGACCGGCCACGGACCCCGAGGAACGCCACGACTCCTTGAAGGCTGTGCGGCGTACACAGTGCCTGGCCATCCTGTTCGAGATGGAAGCCCGCGAGCAGCCGGACCCGGAACCGGTGGCCCTCCGGGGCCGGGCCGGTATCAAGTCCCGGGTGCTGGATCGTTACCTCGGTGGCCCGTGAGTGGGTCGGCATCATCGCCTCCGGTTGCACACACATGCGAACGCCGCCGCCCGGTCGGCTCCGGCCATGCACGCCCGCTCGGGAACCCGGCATGGCCCGATGAAGCGGAGTGCCCCCATCCCGACAAGATCCGCGTCTGCTGTCACGGTTGCGTCACTGGCCCCAGTACGCCGCGGTGCTGCATTGGTGAGGCGGGCACTCGTCTCTCGATCGGCTGATCTGGCTGGTCATCGTACGAAGGCTCGCCGGCAAAGCTGGTCAAAGGCGGTTCGGCAGGACATCTCTCTATTGATCGTTCTCGTTCCGCTCAGGTTACCCAGTCGGCCGGGGTCGATCCCATGTGTGATAGCTCCAACACGCTCAGTGATCGCAGTTGCGTCCGGGTAGGGGGCGGCCGGGTGCGACCGCGGCTCACGAGCGCCCACGTCACGCAACGGCGGCTGCCCGGAGTGCAGCGCCGCGGGCGGGCGTCGATGTGTACTTCCGACCCGTCGGAGCCAGGACTGACCCGGACGCCGGACAGATCGGCGAGCAGGTATGCTTCGAATTCCACAATGGACACAAACGTCGCGCACCACTATAGATCAACCACCATGAATGAGTGCCAGAGCCAATGGTGACAGACCACTGCGTACATGTCACGTGGTATGGGAGTCTGTCTCGTTACCGACCGGTGGCCCGGTAGTGCCGAGGTGACCCGGGCGCGGGCGACCGGGCCGTCCGCCCCGACACCCGTACCTGTCGCGGGCCCGCCCGCGCGACCGCCACCGCCGTCGGGT
>JAEHDK010000104.1 GCA_016880465.1 Micromonosporaceae bacterium | reverse complement strand
GTTGCTGGTGACCCTGCTGCTGATCGCGGTGCCGATCGTGGCCGGCCTCGTCGCGTACTACCTGACCACCGGCCAATGGCCGACGTTCCTCCGCTAACCTCCCGAGGATGACTGAGACGATCGAAGGGCACGGCGGCACGCTCGTTCTGGCGGCGCTGCGCGCGTTCGGCGTACGCGAAATGTTCACGCTCTCCGGTGGCCACGTGTTCCCGCTCTACGATGCCGCGCACACCGAGGGCATGCGGATCGTCGACGTCCGGCACGAGCAGTCCGCCGTCTTCGCGGCCGAGGCGGTCGCCAAGCTGCAACGGCGGCCCGGCCTCGCCGTACTCACCGCCGGCCCGGGGGTGACCAACGGCATCTCG
Source organism: Micromonosporaceae bacterium (assembly GCA_016880465.1). Lineage (GTDB taxonomy): Bacteria > Actinomycetota > Actinomycetes > Mycobacteriales > Micromonosporaceae > EFPC-2. The sequence goes on along the minus strand of JAEHDK010000104.1, from coordinate 8,406 downwards.
GGTCTCACCAGCGCGTACTTCAACGGGTCTCCGGTACTCGTGGTGGGCGGGCGGGCGCCCTCGTTCCGCTGGGGCTCCGGCAGCCTGCAGGAGATCGACCATCTGCCGCTCGTCCAACCGGTCACCAAGTTCGCGGCGACCGTCGGGCAGACCGACGAGATCCCGGGCGCCGTCGCCGCCGCGCTGACCGAGGCCCTCACCGCACACCGCGGGCCCGTCTTCCTCGACCTGCCGCTCGAGGTGGTGTTCGGGTTCGCCACCGCGCCCGCGCCCGGTACGCCGTACGTCCCGGTCACCGAGCCCGATCCGGATGAGGCGTCCCGGGCCGCCGCGCTGATCGCCGGTGCGCGGCGTCCGGTGCTGATCGCGGGCTCGGACGTCTATGCCGGCGACGCCGTTGCCGCGCTGCGCGAGGCGGCGGAGTCCCTGCAGGTACCGGTGTTCACCAACGGCATGGGTCGCGGCGCGCTCCCGCCCGAACACCCGCTCGCGTTCTCGAAGGCCCGCCGGGCCGCACTCGGTAGCGCGGACGTCGTGGTCGTCGCCGGCACTCCGCTCGACTTCCGGCTCGGCTTCGGCGACTTCGGCGCGGCGGCCGTGGTACACCTCGTGGACTCGCCGACCCAGCGCGCGCCGCACGTGCCGACGGCGGTCTCGCCAGCGGGCGACCTGCGGCTGATCCTGTCGGGCCTGGCCCACCACAGCGGACCGCGGGAGGACCACGCCGACTGGATCGCCGAGCTGCGCGCTGCCGAGCAGGCCGCCGCCGCCCTGCACGAGAAGGAGATGGCCGCCGACTCAGAGCCGATCAAACCCGCTCGGGTGTACGGGGAACTGCGCCGGATCCTCGACCGGGACGCGGTCACGATCGGGGACGGTGGCGATTTCGTGTCGTACGCCGGCCGGTACCTCGAACCGGCGGTTCCGGGCAGCTGGCTGGACCCGGGCCCGTACGGCTGCCTCGGCACCGGGCTCGGGTACGCCATGGGCGCCCGGATCACCTACCCGGACCGGCAGGTCTGCGTGCTGATGGGCGACGGCGCCGCCGGGTTCTCGCTGATGGACACGGAGTCCCTTGTCCGGCAAGGGTTGCCGGCCGTCATCGTGGTCGGCAACAACGGCATCTGGGGGCTGGAGAAGCACCCGATGCAGCAGATGTACGGCTACGACGTGGCCGCCGACCTGACGCCCGGCCTGCGGTACGACGACGTCGTGCGCGCGCTCGGCGGCGCGGGCGAGACGGTGTCCCGGCCGGCCGAGCTGGCCCCGGCGTTGAGCAGGGCGTTCGCGGCCGGCGTGCCGTACCTGGTGAACGTGCTCACCGATCCGGCCGATGCCTACCCGCGCTCGTCGAACCTGGCCTGACCACCGGTGTCGCCGGTCGGGCCGGGTCACTGGTCCGGGTCGGGGCGCTCCTCGCGCTGGCGGCGTAGCTCCTCTTCGCGACGCCGCAGGTCCTCCTCCCAGCGCCGGAGCAGATCACGGTCCTCGGCCTGCTGCCTCGCGCGCAGCGAGCGGAGGAACTCGGCGTCGTCATCCGGCGCGACCTGCCGCGGGGGCCGCTCGGCTTCGGGAAATCCGGTGCCCGGGCGCCAGCCGTGCCGCTGCGCCGCGGTGACCGGTCGACCGGCGGCGTACCAGGCGATCGATCCGATCAGCGGGACGAACAGGATGATGAGCACCCAGGCAGCCCGTGGCAGCGCGCGGATGTGGCCGTCGTCGGCCGAGAGGCAGCCGATCAGCGCGATGGCGGTGAGGGCGACCACGGCCAGGAACAGGACGAAGAAGAGCCGGACGAGCATGCCGCCATCATGGCTCGTCCAGCGGGCTGGCGGCTTCCCCGGTCACCAGATCAGCAGCACGCCGAGCACCGCGTACCCCAGCACGGTCAGCGCGATAAGCCGGCGGGACCTGCGGCACTGGCACACGACGACGGCGGCGAGCCACAGCCCCACGGCGGCCACGAGCCCCGCGGGCCGATCCCGGACCACGGCAAGCCGGGTCGCGAGCAACGCGACGACGGTGTAGTGCAACGCGGTCCGCCGCCAGGCGAGCACCGTACGTTCCGGCTGGAGGCCGGGATCGCGCGTCATGGCCGGCCGATACGCAACAGGACCGCGGCACACAGCAGCGCGGCGCCCAACCCGACCGCCAGCGCGAGGATCGCCGGAAAGTAGGCCCGCGGCAGGTCCTCGCCGCGCCGGATCGCCTGGTCGACGCGCACCCACCGGTCGACCGCGCGAACCGCGCAGATCCCGCCGAGTGCCATCAGCGCGAGGGAGATCAGCTCTCGAAGATGGGTGATAGCCAGCGGCGGTATCAGTTGGGCAACGGCGAGCCCGCCGCCGACCAACGCCAGCCCGGTACGGATCCAGGCGAGGAACGTCCGCTCGTTCGCCAGGGAGAACCGGTAGTCGGGCGCGGGCCCGGCCCGCTCCTCGGTACGCGGGTCGAACCACATCCGGATGGTACGGAACACCGCCCGATTATCCGCATCGGCTAACGGGGCCCGGGCACAGAATGGTGGTATGACGCAGCCGCTGACCGAGGACGAGAAGAAGACCCTGCGCGATGCGGCGTACGGCGCGATCTTTCTCGTCTCCTGCGCGGATCCGGGTCTCGTCGAGCTGGTCAAGGAGAGCGTGGCGGCAGCGCGGGAGCTGGCCGGCTCGTCCGGCGTCGTACGGGAGGTGCTGACCACCGGTGACATCCCGGTCTTGCGGGACTCGTCCCCGCAGGTCGAGGCCGGCGTGCTGGCCGGGCTCCGGCGATCGATGGCGATCCTGCGGGAGAAGGCCCCGGAGGAGGCCGTGCGCTTCCGGGCCACGGTGCTTGCCGCCGGCGAGCGGGCCGCTGCGGCCGGCGGTGGGGTCGGCCGCGCCGAGGCCGCCGCCCTCGACAAGATCAAAGCCGCACTGGGTACGAGCTAGGCGAGCCAGAGTGCCCGGACGGCGTCCCGCACGCAGTCCTCGCGCGGCCGGCCGCAGGTGCACAGGTGCTCCTCCGGAGCCGGGCGTCGGCGGTGCATCGCGCCGTCTGGCAGCGTGTCGTCGGGCGGCCGGGACGGTGCGGATTGTACGGACATCTCATAACACCTCCTCCTATGTGACGCTACGCCTTCCGACTCGTCGTCGGGTGATGTCGGTCACCGAGTACCCCGGGCGAGCTGATAGCTACCCACTGGTAGCGTGACGGCCCTGGGTAGGGCACGCCTGAGGAGGTCGTCGAAGCCCCATGAAGATCGTCGTACTCGTCAAGCAGGTGCCGGACTCCGGCGTCGAGCGCACGCTGCGCGTGGACGACAACACCGTCGACCGGGGGTCGGCGGGCAACGTCATCAACGAGATGGACGAGTACGCCATCGAGGAGGCGTTGCGCCTGCGCGAGGCGCACGGCGGCGAGGTGACGCTGCTCACGATGGGTCCGGAGAAGGCGGCCGAGTCCATCCGCAAGGCCCTGTCGATGGGCCCCGACGGTGCGGTCCACGTGCTCGACGACGCGCTGCCCGGATCGTGCGCCCCAGCGACCTCGAAGGTCCTGGCCGCGGCGCTGACGACGCTCGAACCCGATCTCGTGCTGTGCGGCTCGGAGTCCACCGACGGTCGGGTCCAGGTCATCCCGCACATGCTCGCCGAGCGGCTCGGGATCGCCGCGCTGACGGGAGCGCGCAAGCTCACCGTCGACGCCGACGCGGTCACCATCGAGCGGCAGACCGAGGAGGGGTACGAGGTGATCAGGGCCGCGACCCCGGCGATCGTGTCCGTCTGGGACACGATCAACGAGCCCCGGTACCCCTCGTTCAAGGGCATCAAGGCGGCCAAGAAGAAGCCGGTGCGTACGCTGTCGCTCGCCGATCTGGGGATCGCCGCCGACGAGGTCGGCACGGCCGGGGCGACCAGCGAGGTGGTGAGCCACAGCCGGCGCCCACCGCGGTCGGGCGGCGCCAAGATCACTGACGAGGGCGACGGCGGCGTGCGGCTGGTCGAGTTCCTCGCGACCGAGAAGTTTGTGTGAGGGGCTCCCATGGCTGAGGTACTCGTCGTCGTCGAGCACTCCACCGGCACGGTCAAGAAGGTCACGCTGGAGATGCTCACGCTGGCCCGCGAGCTCGGGACGCCCGCCGCGGTCGTCCTCGGTGGTCCGGGCACCGCCGCCGCCCTCACGGACAAGCTCGGGGAGTACGGGGCACAGCGCGTCTACGTCGCCGAACACTCCGACGTGGACGGTTACCTGGTGGCGCCGAAGGCGGCGGTGCTCGCCTCGCTGGTCCGGGACGTCCAGCCGGCCGCCGTACTGCTGGCGTCCACCCAGGAGGGCAAGGAGATCGCCGGGCGGCTCGCGATCAAGCTGGACAACGGCCTGCTGACCGACGCCGTCGCGGTCGCCCCGGACGGTACGGCCACCCAGGTCGTGTTCGCCGGCTCGACGATCGTGACGTCGCGGGTGACCCGCGGTCTCCCGCTCGTCACGATCCGGCCCAACTCGGTGACGCCCAGCCCGGCGCCGGCCAGCCCGGAATTGTCCACTGTGGACGTGACGGTCGACGGGTCGGCCAAGCTGGCCACGGTCGTGCAGCGGGTGGCCGAGGCCAAGGGTGCCCGGCCCGAGCTGGCCGAGGCCTCGGTGGTCGTCTCGGGCGGCCGCGGCGTCGGCAGCGCGGACAACTTCGCCCTCGTCGAGGAGCTCGCCGACCTGCTCGGCGGCGCCGTCGGTGCGTCCCGCGCGGCCACCGACTCCGGCTTCTACCCGCACCAGTTCCAGGTCGGACAGACCGGCAAGACGGTGTCGCCCCAGCTCTACCTGGCGCTCGGCATCTCCGGCGCGATCCAGCACCGGGCCGGCATGCAGACATCCAAGGTCATCGTCGCGGTGAACAAGGACGCCGACGCACCGATCTTCGACCTGACCGACTTCGGTGTGGTGGGCGACCTGTTCAAGGTGGTACCGCAGGCGGCGGAGGAGATCCGCAAGCGTAAGTGAGCGGCGCCGCACCCGAGCCGGCGGCGGATTAGGCTGGGCGCGATGGCATACCTCGATCACGCCGCGACCACGCCGATGCTCGCCGAGGCGCTCGACGCGTACGTCGCCGCCGCCCGGGAGGTCGGCAACGCGTCGTCGCTGCACGCCCCTGGCCGGCGAGCGCGGCGACTCGTCGAGGAGTCGCGCGAGCGGGTGGCCGCCGCGCTGGGCGCCCGCCCGTCCGAAGTGATCTTCACCGGCGGTGGTACCGAGAGCGACAACCTCGCGATCAAGGGCATGTTCTGGGCCCGGCGTGCGGCCGATCCGCGGCGTACCCGGGTGGTGGCGAGCGCGGTCGAGCACCACGCCGTCCTCGATGCGGTGCAGTGGCTCGCCGACCACGAGGGCGCCGAGATGACCTGGCTGCCCGTGGACGGCTTCGGGCGGGTCGACATCGCCGCGCTGGAGGCGGCCCTCGACGAGTACGGCGACGAGGTCGCCCTGGTCACGACCATGTGGGCGAACAACGAGGTGGGCACCCTCCAGCCGGTCACCGGGGTGGCCCGGCTCGCCGCCGAGCGCGGAATCCCGTACCACACCGACGCGATCCAGGCGGTCGGCCAGGTCCCGGTCGACTTCGCCGCGCTCGGCTGCGCCGCGCTCACGGTCACCGGGCACAAGCTCGGTGGCCCGGTCGGCGTCGGCGCCCTGCTGCTCGGCCGCGAGGTCGCCTGTATGCCGCTGCTGCACGGCGGCGGCCAGGAGCGGGACGTGCGCTCCGGCACGCTCGACGTACCCGGCATCGTGGCGTTCGCGGCGGCCGTCGAGATCAGTACCAAGGGCCAGCCGGAGTACGCCGCGCGGGTGGCCGCGCTGCGCGACGAGCTGGTCGACCGGGTGCGGGCGGCGGTACCCGACGCGATCTACAACGGCGACCGGGACGACCGGCTGCCGGGTAACGCGCACTTCTCCTTCCCCGGCTGCCAGGGCGACGCCCTGTTGCTGCTGCTCGATGTCGCCGGCATCGCCTGCTCGACCGGATCCGCCTGCTCGGCCGGGGTGGCGCAGCCGTCACACGTGGTGCTCGCGATGGGCGCGGACGAGGCGCGTGCCCGGTCGACGCTGCGCTTCACGCTGGGCCACACGTCGACCGCGGCCGAGCTCGACGAGCTGGTCGCGGCGCTCCCCGGCGCCGTCGAACGGGCCCGCCGCGCCGGCGCCATCAAATCCGCGCGGAGCTGACCGGGCTCGGCTCCGCTCGCCCGGCGCCGGCACCGCGTCGGTGTCGGCTCCTCGGCTCGGTACATTTGCCTAGTGCGAGTTCTGGCTGCGATGTCCGGTGGCGTCGACTCGGCCGTCGCCGCCGCCCGGGCGGTCGACGCCGGGCACGACGTGACCGGCGTCCACCTCGCGCTGGCCCGTAACCCGCAGGCCTACCGGTCCGGGGCGCGCGGTTGCTGCACGCTCGAGGACGCCCGGGACGCCCGCCGGGCCGCCGATGTGATCGGGATCCCGTACTACGTCTGGGATCTCGCGGACGAGTTCCACGCCGGCGTCGTGGCCGACTTCGTCGCCGAGTACGCGGCCGGCCGTACCCCGAATCCCTGCCTCCGGTGCAACGAGAAGATCAAGTTCGCCGCGGTGCTCGACCGGGCGCTGGCCCTGGGCTTCGAGGCGGTGGTGACCGGTCACCACGCGCGGCTGGAGCCGGCCGGCCGGCTGCGGCGCTCGGTCGACCTCGCCAAGGACCAGTCGTACGTGCTGGGGGTGCTGACCGCAACGCAGTTGCGGCATTCGCTGTTCCCGCTGGGCGGCTCGACCAAGGCCGAGGTACGGGCCGAGGCGGCCCGGCGCGGCCTCGCCGTCGCCGAGAAGCCGGACTCGCACGACATCTGCTTCATCGCCGACGGCGACACCCAGGCCTTCCTCCGCCGCCGGCTCGGCGACGCGCCCGGCGACATCGTGGACGGCGACGGTACGGTGCTGGGCCGGCACGCCGGCGCGTACGGGTACACGGTCGGCCAGCGGCGCGGGCTGCGGCTCGACCGGCCGGCGCCGGACGGCCGGCCGCGGTACGTGCTGTCCATCACCCCGGTCAGCAACACGGTGACCGTGGGGCCGGCGGCGGCCCTGGATGTTTCCACTGTGTACGGTGACCGGCCGGTCTGGACCGCGCCCGACGCGGTGGACTGCGAAGTGCAGCTGCGCGCCCACGGGCCGACCGTGCCGGCCGAGGTACGGGTGACCGCCGGTGCGCTGACCGCGCGGCTCCACCGGCCGGCGCGGGGCGTCGCCGCGGGGCAGGCGATCGTGGCGTACCAGCCCGACCCGGCCGGCGACCTCGTGCTCGGCTCGGCCACGATCACGGCGACGGCCGGATGACCGGCACCGGCCCGACCGGCCTGCCCTGGCCGCCCGGCAGCGCAACGGGGATCGGATCCCTTCCGGGCACCGACATCGTCGAGGCCGTCCGGGTGGTGTTCGGGGAGCTACCCGACCTGCCGTACCTGCCCGAGCTGCCGGCCCGCGGGCCGGGCGCCGATCTGGTCGGCCGCACCGCGGGGCTGCTCGTCGCGCTGCCGGTCGAGCTGTACGCCGCCCGCTGGCGGATCGCCGCGCGGCCCGGCATCGACCTGCGCCGCACGCACGACCTGCGGGAACGCGATCTCGACGCGCTCACCGAGCAGGCCGGCGAGTACGCCGGGCCGGTGAAGATCCAGGCGGCCGGGCCGTGGACGCTCGCCGCGGCGGTGGAGCTGCCGGCCGGTGGCCCGGTACTGCGCGACCCCGGCGCCGTACGGGACCTGGCCGCGTCGCTCGCCGAGGGGCTGCGGGCGCATGCGGCGGAGGTCGGTGCGCGTATCCCCGGGGCGAGCGTGCTCGTGCAGCTCGACGAGCCGTCCCTGCCGGCCGTGCTCGCGGGCCGGGTGCCGACCCAGAGCGGCCTGGGTACGGTCGCGCCGGTCGAGGACGACGTAGCCGAGGTGGCGCTGCGCTCCATTGTGGACACTGTTGCGGCACCGGTGGTCGTACACTGCTGCGCCCCGGCGGTTCCGGTCCGGCTGCTGCGGTCGGCGGGTGCGGTCGCGGTCTCGCTGGATTTGGCGCACCGGCCCGATCTCGACGCGCTGGGCGAGCTCCTCGACGGCGGGTGCGGGCTGTTCGCCGGCGCGGTGCCGACCGACCGGGCGACGCGTCCGTCCGCAGTGGACATTGCCGACCGGGTACGCCAGCTGTGGCGCGACCTCGGGCTGGCCGCCGAGCGGCTGCCCGAGCAGGTGGTGGTGACACCGGCCTGCGGGCTGGCGGGCGCCTCGCCCGACGCGGCTCGTACCATCGTCACGGCCTGCCGGGAAGCGGGCCGCCGCCTGCTGCCGGACTGAGCGCGCCGGACTGAGCGCGCCGGACTGAGCGCGCCGGGCGGCCCGGCGGCGGCCGTGGCTAGCC
>JAEHDK010000769.1 GCA_016880465.1 Micromonosporaceae bacterium | reverse complement strand
TACCGCCGGCGCGGGCACAACGAGGGCGACGACCCGTCGATGACCAACCCGCTGATGTACCAGATCATCGACGGCAAGCGGTCGGTCCGGAAGATCTACACCGAGGAGCTGATCGGCCGCGGCGACATCTCCGTCGAGGACGCCGAGGAACTCCTGCGGGACTACCACCAGCAGCTGGAGACCGTGTTCAAGGCGACCCGGGACGCGGGCGGTCCGTCGGCCACCGACCAGAGCGAGGCGCGCGCCGCCCGGGCGCGGCAGCCGCAGCCCGAGCCTGTCGTGCGTACGGCCGTCGACGCCGCGGTGCTCAAGCGGATCGGCGACGCGCACGTCCAGCTGCCGGACGGGTTCACCCCGCACAAGCGGGTCGTCCAGCTCCTGCAGCGGCGGGCCAGGATGGCGGTCGAGGGCAACATCGACTGGGGCTTCGGCGAGTTGCTCGCGTTCGGCTCGCTGCTCGCCGAGGGCGTGACGGTCCGGCTGTCCGGCCAGGACTCACGCCGCGGTACGTTCGTCCAGCGCCACGCGGCCCTGATGGACTCCCGTACCGGGCTCGACTACCTGCCGCTGTCCGCCGTCGCCGCGGACGACGCCCGGTTCTTCGTACAGGACTCGCTGCTGTCCGAGTTCGCCGCGATGGGCTTCGAGTACGGGTACTCGGTGGAGAACCCGGACGCGCTGGTGCTGTGGGAGGCCCAGTTCGGCGACTTCGTCAACGGCGCGCAGTCCATTGTGGACGAATTCATCTCGGCCGGCGAGGCGAAGTGGGGCCAGCATTCCGCGGTCAGCCTGCTGCTGCCGCACGGCCACGAGGGCCAGGGGCCGGACCACACCTCCGGCCGGCCCGAGCGCTACCTGCAACTGTGCGCCCAGGACAACATGCGGGTCGTCATGCCGACCACGCCGGCCAACTACTTCCACCTGCTGCGCCGGCAGGCCCTGTCGGCCAAGCGCAAGCCGCTCGTCGTGTTCACCCCGAAGTCGCTGCTGCGGCACCGGCTGTGCGTGTCGGCGGTCGCCGACTTCACCTCGGGCACGTTCCAGCCGGTCATCGGTGACTCCACTGTGGACCCCACGGGCGTGCGGCGGCTCCTGCTGTGCACCGGCAAGCTCTACTACGACCTGTTCCAGGCGCGCGCCGACCGGGGCATCACGGACACCGCCATCGTCCGCATGGAGCAGCTCTACCCGCTGCCGGTGCCGGAGGTGAAGGCGGCGCTCGGCGGGTACCCGAACGCGAGCGACTTCTGCTGGGTCCAGGAGGAGCCTGCGAACCAGGGCGCCTGGTCGTTCATCGCGCTGAACCTGCTGGAGAACCTGTCCGGGGTGGGGCTGCGGCGCATCTCCCGGCCGACGGCGGCCGCACCCTCCACCGGCTCGGCGAAGGTCCACGACCGGGAGCAGGCGGAGCTCATCGACGCCGCGTTGCCGCGCGGGTAGCCGTGTACTTCACCGATCGGGGCATCGAGGAGCTGGCCGACCGGCGCGGCGACGAGACCGTGACGGTCGAGTGGCTGGCCGGCCGGCTGCGTGACTTCGTCGACCTGCACCCCGAGTTCGAGACGCCGATGGAACGGTTCGCCACCTGGCTCGCCCGCCTGGACGACGACGACTAGCCCACCGGCCGGGGCAGCCAGCCCAACTAGCTCGGCGAGATCTGTACGACGCCGGCCTTCGTACGGGCGGCAATCCGCCGGGGCGCACCCGCGTCCTGGTCGACGGTGATGTGGGAGGCGTCGGCGCTGGCCGAGACGTCGACGGCGTACGGCTGGCCGCCCGGTACCCGCACGTCGATCGCGCCCACGCCGGTCTCCGCCTGAACCAGGTTCGGCGCGTCGGCGAACGTCAGCGCGATCTGGCCCGCCCGGGTCGCCACGTTCACGTCGTCGCTGGCCAGCGCGTCACCCTGGACCCGCCCGCCGTCGGTCGTCACGGTCACCGGGCCGGCCACGCCACGGATCGACACGTCGCCGGCCCGCGTGGTGATCTGCGCGGCGGTCTGCTCCGGGATCCGGATCCGGTACTCGACGTGGCAGCGCGGCGGTGCTCCGTCGCCGCAGCCGGTCTCGGTCAGCCGGAGCGTCTGCTCGTCGACGGCGTGCGTGATGACCGGCTTCGTACCCGCGTAGCGCAGCACCTCGGTGACGGTGACCGGTCCCTCCCCCGTCGTCACGGCCACCGAGGCGATCTGCGCCTGCACGGTCAACGTCTTGATCGGATTGGTGATCTCGTACTGCTCGGCGGAGTTGGTCACGCGCTCGCCCCGGTCGCAGGCGGCCAGCGAGGCCGCCGCGAAGGCGCCGAGCACGCCGAAGGCGCCGATCCCCCGCTTCATAGGGGCCATGGTCTCACGCACGGTTCGGGCCGGACTCCAGCTCGGTACGCAAGCGGGCCAACGTCACCTTCATCCCGTCCCGGTTGATCGCAGGCCGCATCCGGTACGACGACCCGGTGAAGATCCGGCCGAGGCGGAGCGCGCCGGGGCTGCGCCGGTCCTCCCAGTACTCGGTGATCCGCGTACCGTCGCCGTCGGGCGCGAACCGGTAGCCCCACCGGGCGACCGGCAGGCCGAACGTCGACACGTCGAACGCGAACTCGCGGTCCGGCTCGGCGGTAACCACCTGGCAGGTCGTGAACCAGACGAACGGGCCGCGCCGGTTGACGCCGACGAACCGCCGGGGACCGCCGTCCGGCCGGCGGCGCAGGACCCAGATTCCGATGCACTCCGGGCTCCACCGCGCCATCCGCCGCAGCTCGGCGACCGCGCGGTACGCCGCGCCGGGCGGTACGCCGACCCGGATCGACTCGACGACATCGGTCATGGCGCTCGGTCTACCGCCCACGGCGGGCCGGCGTCAACTACCGTGCCCGCATGGCGCAGCGGGTGCGGTCGTGGTGGGGTTGGGGCTGGGCGGACGCCGCCCTGGACGGGGACGCCTGTGCCGCGCTGGCGGAACGGGTCGCTCCCTTCCTGGAGCTCGACGGCGAGCTGGCGCCCGTACCGGAGGTGTCCACCATGGACGCTCCGCGGGTGGCGCCACCGGCCGCGCTGGCGCCGATCTGCCGGGCAGACCCGCTCACCCGGGCCGGCCATGCGCACGGCAAGGCGTACCGCGATGTCGTGCGCAACCTGCGCGGCGAGCTGGCCAACCCGCCCGATCTCGTGGCGTACCCGCAGGGCGAGGCCGCGGTGGTCGCGGTGCTGGACTGGGCCAGCGCGGCCGGTGTGCCCGTCGTGCCCTACGGCGGCGGCACCTCGGTCGTGGGCGGCGTCGAGTACCGCGGCGGCGGCCCGTGGCTCAGCCTCGACCTCACCGGCCTGGCCGGCGTGGCCGAGGTCGACGAGGTCAGCCGCGCCGCGCGCATCCGGGCCGGCACGCTCGGCCCCGCGGTCGAGGACGGGCTCCGGGGGTACGGCCTGACGCTGCGCCACTTCCCGCAGAGCTTCGAGTTCTCCTCGTTCGGCGGCTGGCTCGCCACCCGGGCGGCCGGCCACTTCGCGACCGGCCACCCACATATCGACGACGCGGTCGAGGCGCTCCGGGTCGTTACCCCGGTCGGGGTGGTCGAGTCCCGGCGGGTACCGGCGTCCGGCGCGGGTCCGGCGCCGGAGAGGCTGTGGCTCGGCGCGGAGGGCGCGCTGGGCGTACTCGTCGAGGCCTGGGTACGGGTGCTGCCCCGCCCGGGGTACCGGGCCCGGGCGGCGATCGGCTTCGCGGAGTACCCGGACGCGGTCGCGGCCACCCGGGCCGTCGTACAGTCCGGCCTGCAACCGAGCAACTGCCGGTTGCTGGACGCGCTGGAGGCATTGCTGGGCGCGGGCGCCGGCGACGGTACGAGCCGCCTGCTGCTCGGCTTCGAGTCCGCCGACCAGCCGGTCGAGGCGTTGCTGGCCCGCGCGGTCGAGATCTGCCGCGACCACGGCGGCACGGTCGTCACAGAGTCCACGGTGGAGGACTGGCGGGCGGCGTTCCTCGCGGCACCGTACCGCCGGGACGCGCTCGCCCGGCTGGGCGTGGTCGTGGAGACGCTGGAAACGGCCTGTACGTGGGCCGGCTTCGCGGCGCTGCACGCCGCCGTGGTGACCGCGGTCGCCGAGCTCGGCGGGCTGGTCACGTGCCGGTTCACGCACGTGTACCCGGACGGCCCGGCGCCGTACTTCACGGTCTACGCGGCCGGCCGGCGCGGCGCGGAGGTGGCGATCTGGGCCGAGCTCAAGGCCGCAGCCAGTGACGCCATCGCGGCGCACGGTGGCACGATCACCCACCACCACGCGGTCGGGCGCGATCACCGGCCGTGGTACGACCGGGAGCGCCCGCCACCCTTCGCGGCCGCGCTGCGAGCCGCCAAGCAGGTCCTCGACCCCGCCGGGATCTTGAATCCGGGTGTCCTGATTGACTGATCGCGGCACACGAACATCTATCTTGATCTATCTGATCACCCTACGCTAGTGGTCGGCGAGGCGAGATCCGCCTCGCTGCCCGCACCCGGGGGGCGGGCGTAGACCGGGCGCCCGGCCGTTATCCGCGACCCGGGCGTCGCCGTCTGAGGGAGGATGCCGGATGGCACAACTCTTTACCACCCGCAAGCGCCTCGCCGCGCTGGGCGGTGCCGTGCTCGCCGCGGCACTGGGCGCGGCGATGGTGGGCTCGCCGGCGTATGCCGAGGGCACCGTGCTGGGCGCCGGCAGCCCCAACGCCGCGCCCGGCTCGTATCTCGTCGTGCTCAAGGACGCCGGGATGTCGGCACCGGGCGTGAGCGCCAACGCGACCAGCCTGGCCGGGCGCTACGGCGGCAAGGTGGCCGCGACGTTCACGTCCGCCCTGCGGGGGTTCTCCGCGACGATGAGTGACCGCGCCGCGCGGCGGCTCGCCGCCGACCCGTCGGTCGCCTATGTCGAGCAGGACACGATCATGTCGATCACCGACACCCAGACGAACCCGCCGTCCTGGGGTCTGGACCGCATCGATCAGCGTAACCGCCCGTTGGACAGCTCGTACACGTACCCGACCACCGCCTCGACGGTGCACGCGTACATCATCGACACCGGCGTGCTGTTCACCCACACCACGTTCGGTGGCCGGGCGACCAGCGGCCGGGACACGGTGAGCGAGGACAACGACGCGACCGACTGCCACGGGCACGGCACACACGTCGCCGGCACGGTCGGCGGCTCGCAGTACGGCGTGGCCAAGGGCGTGGCGATCGTCGGCGTACGGGTGCTCAGCTGCACCGGCAGCGGCACGACGACCGACATCGTGCAGGGCATCGACTGGGTGAGCGCCAACGC
>JAEHDK010000768.1 GCA_016880465.1 Micromonosporaceae bacterium | reverse complement strand
CTCACCGGCGGGTAGCCCCGGCGCAGCCGGTGACACCGGGATCGTGCCCGGCGCCCCGGGCATCCCGGCCGCGCCGAACGCGCCCACCGGGATGCGCGGTAGCAGCCCGGTCGCCGGTCCCGGCACCCCATCGCCCTCCTCCGCCAGGGCGAGCGCCTCGGCATGGATGCTGCCCTCGGCGACCACCAGCTCGGGTTGCTCGATCACCACCGGCGGTTCGCCGAGCGCCCGGTGCAGCAGCGTGGCGAGCAACGGGATCCGGCTCGAGCCGCCGACGAGGAACACCCCGGCGAGCCGGCCAGGGGCCAGGTTTGCCCAGCGCAGGACACCGCGGGTGACCCGCACTGTCTGCTCGAGCAACGGCTGCGCGAGCGCCTCCAGCTCGTCGCGGGTGAGGTGGACCTCGGCGTCCGCGAGCGGTACGACAAGCTCCGCGGTGGAGTTGCGGGACAGCCGTTCCTTGGCCGCCTTGATGTCGTCCCAGAGCAGCCGCTGCGCCCGCCTGTCCTCCACAGTGGACGGTGTCGTCAGCCGCTGCCAGGCGACCGGATCCCGGTCACCGTAGAGCTGCTGGACATGGGCCAGCAGGGCGGCGTCGAGGTCGAGCCCGCCGATGTCGTTGCGCCCGTCGACCGCCAGGACATCGAAGCCCGATGACGTACGGGCGACGACACTGGCGTCGAACGTGCCCGCGCCGACGTCGTGAACGACGACGACCGACCCGATCGGCACATCGCGGCCGAGCACCTGGGCGAAGTACGTGGCCGCCGCGACCGGCTCGGCGACCAGCCGGGTGTCCCGCAAGCCCACCCGGGCCGCCGCCCGGGTCAGCGTCCGCCGCCGGCTGGCCCCCCATGCGGCCGGGCAGGTCAGCGTCACGCTCGGCTGGACCGCGGGAGCGGTACGGCCGAACTCGTCGCCGACCCGGGCGAGCACCGCCGCGATCACCTCGGCCACCGGGATCTCCCGATCGCCCAGGAGCAGCATGCCTTCGTCGATGCGGCGCTTCGGGTTCGGCTCGAAGCGGGCCGGATCGAGCCGGGCACTCTGGATGGCGTCGCGGCCGACCACGAGTGCCCCGGTCGGCTCGGCGTACACCGCGGACGGCAGCAGCGGCGAGCCGTCGAAGATGAGCGGCCGCACCCGGCCGTCCGGCCAGCGCACCACCGCGACGGTGCTCGACGTGCCGAAGTCGATGCCGAGCTGGTACCTGTCCGCAGGCATACCGGCGAGTCTAGAGCCGCCGCGTACCCTGGCCGGCTCGATCCCACCTCGCCCGGCCGGGCCGCGGTTGCGGCCCGCTTACGTCAACGGCCGGTGAAGCCCGGTGTCCGCTTCTCGACAAAGGCGGCCATGCCCTCGCGCCGGTCGTCGGTCGCGAACAGCGCCGCGAACAACTCGCTCTCCCAGGCCAACGCGGACGCCAGCGGCATGTCCAGGCCGCGGTCCACCGCCAGCTTCGCCGCGCGCAGGGCCTGTGCGGGTCCGGTGGTGTACGGGTGCACCAGGGCGACCGCGGTCGCGTACACCTCGGCGGCCGGCACCACGCTGTCGGCCAACCCGATGCGCAGCGCCTCCTCGGCGTCGACCATCCGGCCGGAGAAGATGATGTCCTTAGCGCGCGCCGGGCCCACGAGCCGGGCGAGTCGCGCAGTGCCGCCGGCGCCCGGGATGATGCCCAGCTTGATCTCCGGCTGGCCGAGCTTCGCGTCGGCGGCGACCACCCGCCAGTCACAGGCGAGGGCCAGCTCGCACCCGCCACCCAGGGCGTACCCGGTGACCGCCGCGACAACCGGCTTGGGGATGCGGGCAATCGCGTCGAACGCGGCGGACAGCGGACCCGCCCGGCCGGCCATGTCGACGTACGACATGTCCGCCATCTCCTTGATGTCGGCACCGGCGGCGAAGACCTTCTCGCCGCCGTACACGACGACCGCGCGGACCTCGGGTGCCTCGGTGGCCGCCTGTGCCGCGGCGCGCAGCTCCTCCTGTACCTGCTTGTTGAGCGCGTTCATCGGCGGCCGTTCCAGGCGGATCGTGCCGATGCGGTCGACGATCTCCAGGCGCACGAACTCTCCCACGCCGGCAGCGTACTGGGCCGGCCGGACGGGTTCACCAGCGCGCGGCCTCGATCTCGGCGCGGGTCGGTCGCGCGCCCGCCGCGCCGCGGCGCGACGCGCACAGCGCGCCGGCCGTGGCCGCCCAGGCCAGCGCCTCGGCG
>JAEHDK010000767.1 GCA_016880465.1 Micromonosporaceae bacterium | reverse complement strand
CGACGGTGGCGGCGCCGGAGTGTACGGCGGCGGTTACCCGAAGCCGCGGCGCATCCGTCCTCGCTGGGGCCGGATCGCTCTGGTCCTGGTCGCCACGCTCGCGGTGCTGGCCGGTTGCGTGGCGCTGGGCGGTTACCTCTACGCCCGGAACCTGAACGCCGACCTGTCGCGTACCGACCCGTTCTCCGCGATCACCGGCGGCCGGCCGCCGAAGACCGTCGAGGGCTCGCTGAACCTGCTGCTGCTCGGCAGCGACTCGCGGGATCCGGACAACGAGATCGGGGACGACAACGGGCCGTCCCGTACCGACACCATCATGGTCATGCACATCCCGGCGAGCCACGACCAGGCGTACCTGGTCTCGATACCGCGCGACACCTACGTGTACGTGCCGAAGAGCTCGACGACCCAGTACGGGGACACTCGAGCGAAGATCAACGCGGCATTCGCGTGGGGCGGCGTACCGCTGATGGTGCAGACCGTGGAGGGCTTCACCGGCCTGCGGATGGACCACGTCGTGATCATCGACTTCGCCGGCTTCAAGGACGTCACCGACGCGCTCGGCGGCGTGGACATGAACGTGGAACGGGACGTCAAGTCGATACACCCGCCATTCCGCCAGTTCAAGAAGGGGATGAACCACTTCAACGGCGAGGAGGCGCTGGACTACGTCCGCCAGCGGTACCAGTTCCCCGACGGCGACTTCGCCCGGGTCCGCCACCAGCAGGAGTTCCTGAAGGCATTGATGGACAAGGCGGTCAGCACCGGCACGCTGGCGAACCTGCCCAAGCTCAACAACTTCCTCCGGGCCGCCACGAAGGCGATCACCGTCGACAAGGAGTTCTCGCTGATCGACATGGCACTGCAGTTCCGCAGCCTGCGCAGCGACAAGCTGACGTTCCTGACCAGCCCTTACTCCGGCACGGACACGATCAACGGCGAGAGCGTCGTACTCTCCGACAAGGACAAAGCGATCGAGATGTACGAGGCGATGGCGAACGACACGATGGCGCAATGGGCGGCGGCACACCCGAAGCCCTCAGCCAAACCGGCAGGGTGACTCCACCGGTCGTCCCATCATCGCCTCGACCGACCGGTGCCTGGATCGGCTGTGGCCCGGCCTTGGTCATCTTCGACCGACCATGCTTCCCGTAGAGTGGCGCTGCACTCGCATGATCGGAGGCCGAATTGCACGGGGCCGCACGGACGTACCGGTCCTCGACGTACGCCGCGGACGGCCGGGCGTACGCCGCGGCCGATGGCGAGTCGAGCGACCGCCATTCCCGGTCGGCCCGACGCCGGACCGCCGAACAGGCCGCGCGGAACCGCAAGAAGCCGAGGCGCCGTAAGGACCCGTGGTGGGCTCGGCTGTGCGTGGTGCTCGGCGCGCTGTTGATGGTGGGCAGCGGCGGCGTGATCGTCGGCGGCAAGGTACTGATCGGCCAGGCCACGTCGAGCATCCAGACGACCAAGCTGATCGGCGGCCCGGCGGTGGTGCCCGGCTCCAACATCAAGGGCGCCATCAACCTGCTGCTGGTCGGCATCGACCAGCGACCGGAGGACGGGGACAAGCTGGGCGCGCGGTCCGACACCATCGTGATCGTGCACATTCCGGCGTCGCACGACCAGGCGTACCTCGTCTCGATCCCGCGCGACCTCCGGGTCGACATCCCGCGGTACCCGAAGACCGGCTACAACGGCGGTACCGACAAGGTCAACGCCGCGTTCGAGTGGGGGTTCCAGGGGCCGGGCACCGAGTTGGAGAAGCGGGCCCGCGGCGTCGACCTGCTCGCACAGACCATCCACCAGCTGACCGGGATCCAGTTCAACGGCGCGGCGATCATCGACTTCGTCGGCTTCGAGGCGGTCATCCGGGAGCTCGGCGGCGTGAACATGTGCGTCGACCAGCGCGCCGAGTCGATCCATCTGGCCATCGACAAGTACGGCAACATCGTGCCGGTCTGGTTCAGCGAGAAGTACGAGCGAGTCATGAACATGCCGCCGGGCGGCAAGAAGCTCGTCTACGAGGTCGGCTGCCGGCGCATGACGGCCCAGCAGGCGCTGGACTACTCCCGGATCCGGTACGGGCTGCCGAACACCGACTACGACCGGCAGCGGCACCAGCAGCAGCTGATCAAGGCGATCGCCAAGGAAGCCACGAGCACGGGTGTGCTCACCGACCTGAACAAGCTCCGTAAGGTCATCGATGCCGCAGGCAAGGCGTTCATCCTGGACACCCAGGGCGTACCGCTCGAGGACTTCCTGTTCACGCTCAAGGGCGTGGCCGCCAATGACCTGGTGCTCGTGAAGACCAACAAGGGCACGTTCAACGGCGGAAAGATCGGCGACGTCTCGTACGAGAACCTGAGCCCCGAGTCGCTGGACATGATGCACGCGGTCCGTGACGGCACGCTGCTGCAGTGGCTCAGCGCGCACCCCGACTACCTGGGAAGCACCTCGGGTTAGCGATGGCGCGCCGGTCGTCGGTTGGGCGGCCGGGGCAGGTGTTCCGTAGAGTGACCGGTGCTGCCTCAGTCTGCCCAGATGATCGGAGGCGTGCAGGTGGCCGGCCGGACCTACCGCTCCGCGGCGCACGGCGCCGCGCACCCGACGAACGGGCAGCCGGCCGATGCGTACCCGACCGACCCGTACCCGGCCGACCCGCCGCCGGGGCCGCCCGTTAGCCCGAACTTACGTGATCTTGATGGGCTGATCTGACCGCCGACCAGGCGCGTTGGCCTCTCGCGACTCAAAATTGTAGACAGTAATCTACTTTGGATTGTG
>JAEHDK010000766.1 GCA_016880465.1 Micromonosporaceae bacterium | reverse complement strand
GGTCGAGGCCGCGCACGTGCTCGCCGTGACGTTCACGGCCCGGGCCGCCGCCGAGATGCGGGCACGGCTCGCCACGCTGGGCGTCACCGGCTTGCAGGCCCGCACGTTCCACGCCGCAGCGCTGCGCCAGCTGCGCTACTTCGCGCCCCGCCTGCTCGCCGGCCGGCCGCTGCCCGAGGTGGTCGAGAGCAAGGCGCGGCTCGTCACGCTCGCCGCGTCCCGGGTCGGGCTGCGCGTCGACCGGACCACCGCGCGCGATCTCGCGGGAGAGATCGAGTGGGCCAAGTCGTCGCTGGTCGAGCCCGCGGACTATCCGGTGGCCGCCGCGAAGGAGCACCGGGACACCCCGGTCGACGCGGCCACGGTGGCCGCGGTCTTCACGGCGTACGAGGAGGTGAAGCGCAGCAACGGGGTCATCGACTTCGAGGACCTGCTGCGTGCCGCCGTCTGGGCGATCGAGGAGCACCCCGACGTGGCCGACCAGGTGCACGCGCAGTACCGGCACTTCGTCGTCGACGAGTACCAGGACGTCAACCCGGTGCAGCAGCGGCTGCTCGACGCCTGGCTCGGCGGCCGCCGGGACCTGACCGTGGTGGGCGACGCGAGCCAGACCATCTACTCGTTCACCGGGGCCACGTCGGCGTACCTGGTCGACTTCGCGCGGCGCCACCGGGACGCGGTGGTGGTCCGCCTCGTCCGCGACTACCGCTCGACACCTCAGGTCGTCGGGCTCGCCAACGCGGTGATCCGGCAGGCCCGCGGCGAGGAGGCCCGGCTGCGCCTCGAGTTGCAGGGGCAGCGTCCGTCGGGTCCAGCACCCGACCTGCGCGTCTTCCCCGACGAGCCGGCCGAGGCGGCAGCCGTGGCGGCCCGGTGTGCCGAGCTGGTCGCCGCGGGCACGCCGCCCAGCGAGATCGCGGTGCTGTTCCGCACCAACGCGCAGTCCCAGGCGTACGAAGAGGCGCTGGCCGAGGCCGGCGTCCCGTGCGTGGTGCAGGGCGCCGAACGGTTCTTCGAGCGCACCGAGGTCCGTGGCGCCCTGGTGGCGCTGCGCAGCGCGGCGAAGTCGGCGCAGGGCCCGCTCGTGCCGGCCGTGGTCGAGGCGCTGTCGGCCACCGGCTGGCACCCCGACCAGCCGCCGC
Organism: Micromonosporaceae bacterium; assembly: GCA_016880465.1. Classification (GTDB taxonomy): domain Bacteria; phylum Actinomycetota; class Actinomycetes; order Mycobacteriales; family Micromonosporaceae; genus EFPC-2. Next base: position 449 of record JAEHDK010000766.1, on the reverse strand, counting down.
ACGGTGGCGCCGCACGGGAGCGCTGGGAGGCACTGGCTTCCCTCGTCACCCTCGCCGGTGAGTTCGGCGCCGACCTGCCGCTCGACGCGTTCTGTGCCGAGCTAGCGCGCCGCGCGGCCAGCCAGCACGCGCCGACCGTCGAGGGCGTGACGCTGGCGAGCCTGCACTCGGCCAAGGGCCTGGAGTGGGACGCGGTGTTCCTGGTCGGGCTCGCCGACGGCACGCTGCCGGTCACATATGCGAAGACCGACGACGCGCTCGAAGAGGAGCGCCGGCTGCTCTACGTCGGGGTGACCCGGGCGCGGCAGTGGCTGTGGCTGTCGTACGCCGGCGCGCGCTCGCCCGGTGGCCGGGCGCGCCGGCCCTGCCGCTTCCTGCCACAGTTCGACCCGGGTCGGCCGGCGGGACCGGGCGGCGCGCGCAGCGCCAAGAGCCCCGACGGCGCGCGC
>JAEHDK010000103.1 GCA_016880465.1 Micromonosporaceae bacterium | reverse complement strand
GGCCGGGGTGGCTGCGCCCGAGCGCGGCGACCTCGCCCGCCCGCTGGCCGCGGCGCTGCAGTAACGCGTCCGCCGCTCGCGGCCGGGCGCCGGTCCTGATGCGCCGGCCGGTGTACGGTGAGGGCATTCGCGCACTACCGCTGAGGACGGATCCTGATGGCGTACCCGATCGAGCACCCGGTGGCGTACCTGCCCGAGCCCACCCGGCTGGGCCGGCTGACCGCGCGGCTGGTGGCCCGCACGCCGCGCTGGGCGGCCCCGCTTTCGATCCTCGTGTGCTTCCTCGGCGCCGGGGCGTACGTGCTGGCGACCGACCCCACCGACTCGGCCCCTGACGCGATGCCGAGTTGCCTGATCAAACTGACCACCGGGTTCGACTGCCCGGGCTGCGGGGGGACGCGCGCCTTCTGGTACGTGCTGCACGGCAACCTGCCGGCCGCCGCCCGGCACCACCTGCTGTTCGTGTTCGCGCTGCCGTTCCTGGTCTACACGTACCTGGCCTGGGCCGGCCGTACGGCGTTGGGCTGGCGGCTGCCGATGCTGCGGCCGAGCCCGCGCGCGATCGGCCTGCTGATCGCCGGCTGGGCGGCCTTCTCGGTCGCTCGCAACCTGCCGTGGACGCCGTTCACGTCGCTCTACGTCTGAGCTCCGCGGCCGACGCGGCCCAGCCCCCGCCGGCGGGCGACAGGGGCTGGTGGGTGGGTGCTAGGCCGTGGCCGGCTGGCCGACCCGGTGGATCTCGATGTCGCCGCTGACCGTACGCACCTGCAGGTTCAATGCCGGGGCCCCGCCGGTCGCGCCCGGCTCCCGGCCCAGCGCCAGGTCGCTGCGCGTCGCGCCGGACATGGTGACCAGGTCGAGCCAGACACCGGTACCGGCGACCACGCCGACCGAGACATCCCCGGACGCCGACTTCACCGAGACCGTGCCGCGCTGGGCCGAGCCGACCCGTACGTCGCCGGACGCGGTGGTGGCCCGCAGCCCGGCACCGGCCTCCTCGACCTCCACGTCGCCGCTGGCCGAGTGGATAGTCACGTCACCGCTGACCTGCTGGGCCGCGACGTCGCCGGAGGCGCTGCGGACCTGCAGCTGCCCGCCGACCTCGACGGCGCGCACGTCGCCGCTGGCCGTGTTCGCGGTCACGTCGCCGGTGACGCTGTCCAGGTAGATGTCGCCGGACGCGGTGTTGATCGAGGCACTGGCGTACCGCCCGTGGCAGCTCACGTCCGCCGAAGCCACCTTGAGCTGCACCTGGCAGTCAAGCGGGACCCGGATGTCGACCCGGAGTCGGGGGGATCGGCGAAACAGCCACCCGCTGGCCTCCGGGGCCTCGACCAGCAGGCGGCCCTGGCGCATCTCGACCCGCGTCTGCGCGGCCGCCTCGCGAGCGGCGTCGCTGTCGTCATAGGGGGCTACCTCCACGGTTGCGGTCGTCCGGTCTTCGGCGACGATGTCGACGGCGCCCCCGCCGATGCGGGTCACCAGGGTCACGGGCTCGGGGCACGGGAATTCGGGCATGGCGATCTCCTTGGGTACCGGGCGGGCAAACGATCAAGCTAAGGAGCAGCGGACAGGCCGCGTCGCGGCGATCAAGCCTGAGCGAAACCGGTGACGCGGCGACCGAAGCTGGCGCGGCCCGGGTGGGCCGGCGGGACGGCGGTGGCCGACACGGCGTCGGCGACCGCGCGGACGAGCCAGGCGTTCACCGAGATGCTTTCGGCGGCGGCGGCCTGCTCCACCGCCTCCTTGAGCGGCTCGGGCAGGCGGAGCGTGACGCGGGCGACGTCACCGGTGGCGTCACCCGGCGCCGGTGCCGGTGGGGGCGACGGCGGAGCGGGCGGCGCCAGCTGGGTGACGACCAGGTCGGCCTCCCGGCCGCGCAGCCGCACCTCGACCGCGGCCGTGCTGAGCTTCGTGGTGATCTCGGCGGCGGCGTCGGAGAGGGCCTCCAACAGGCAGAGCCGGGCAGCCGACTCCAGCGACCCGGCCAGTAGGTCGGCGACCCGGGCCAGCTCCGGTCCGCCGGGGGCCGCGGTGGCGGACAGGTCCCGGCGGAGTGAGTCGAGGTACGGCGTGAGATCCATGACGTCATGGTGACATCACAACTGGCGTCAGTCAAGTCAGAATGCCGTCCATGTTGACGTCGCGTGCCGTACGCCTTCCCAACTGCCGCGGCGACTATCGTCAAGACCAACTCACCGGGGAGAGGAGTCGCCGTGCCCGACATCGTGCCGCCGCAGGTCCGGTTGATCGCATGGACCCACTTCGCGGAGCCCGACGACGTACCGTGGTCCACCGACGCCGAGGGTGGCCAGGCGCTCGCCGAGTTCGCCGGTCGGGCCTGCTACCAGTCGTGGACGAAGCCCAACCCGGCGACCGCCACGAACGCCGGCTACCTGAAGCACATCCTCGAGGTCGGCCACCTGTCGGTCCTGGAGCACGGCACGGTGACCTTCTACCTGACCGGCGTGTCGCGGTCGTTCACCCACGAGCTGATCCGGCACCGGCACTTCTCGTACTCCCAGCTGTCCCAGCGGTACGTACCGGAGCGGGACGCCGCGATGGTCGAGCCCGACGTGATCGCGGAGGACCCGGAGCTGCACAAGACGTTCGTCGAGGCGACCGAGGCCAGCGTCCGGGCGTACAACGAGCTGCTCGCCGGGCTCCAGGAGCGGTTCGCCGCGGCCGCGACCGGCGACGGGAAGCCCGCGGCCACCCTGCTGCGCAAGCAGGCCCGCCAGGCGGCCCGTGCCGTACTGCCCAACGCGACCGAGACGCGCATCGTGGTGACCGGGAACTACCGCGCCTGGCGGCACTTCGTCGCCATGCGGGCCACCGAGCACGCCGATGTCGAGATCCGCAAGGTGGCGGTGGAGTGCCTGCGCCAGCTGCAGCGCGTCGCGCCGAACGTGTTCGCCGACTTCACGATCTTGGCGCTGCCGGACGGCAGCGAGATCGCGGCAAGCCCGTACGCCTGGGAGTCCTGACGGCCGGCGTCCGCTAGTTTGTGAGCATGACGAACGACGCTCGCCGGCCGTTCGGCCGACTGGTCACCGCGATGGTCACCCCATTCCGGGCGGACGGCTCGCTCGACGCGGAGGGGGCGGCGACCCTCGCCACCTTCCTGGTCGACGAGCAGGGCAACGACGGTCTCGTGGTCAGCGGCACGACCGGCGAGTCCCCCACGACCACCGACGCGGAGAAGGAGACGCTGCTGCGGGCCGTCCTGGAGGCGGTCGGCGACCGGGCGCAGGTGATCGCCGGCGTGGGCACCTACGACACCCACCACTCGGTCGAGCTCGCCCGGGCCGCCGAGAAGGCCGGCGCACACGCGTTGCTCGCGGTCACGCCGTACTACAACAGGCCACCCCAGGCGGGGCTGGTCAAGCACTTCACGGCGGTCGCCGACGCGACCGGACTGCCGGTGATGGTGTACGACATCCCGGTGCGCACCGGCACCGCGATCGAGACCGAGACGATGGTCCGGCTGGCTGACCACGAGCGGATCGTCGCCGTCAAGGACGCGAAGGGCGACCCGACCGAGACGTCCTGGGTGACCAAGCGGACGGATCTCGCGTACTACTCCGGGGACGACAAGAACACCCTGCCGCTGCTCGCGGTCGGCGCGGTCGGGGTCGTCGGCGTACCGACGCACCTGTTCGGGCGGCCGACCAAGGACATGATCACGGCGTACGAGCGCGGCGACGTCGCCGAGGCACTGCGCCGGCACCACGAGCTGCTGCCGGTCTTCACCGGTTTCTTCCGTACCCAGGGAGTGATCTTGACGAAGGCGGCGCTGAACCAGCGCGGCCTGCCGGCCGGCCCGGTGCGCCTGCCGCTGGTGGACGCGACCGACGAGCAGATCGCGCAGCTGCGGATGGACTGCGCCGCCGCCGGCCTGGCCTGGTGATCGCTGCATGAGCGAGGCACATCCCGAGCTCGCCGACCCACCCCCGTTACCGGCCGGGGGGCTGCGTGTCACGCCGCTGGGCGGGCTGGGCGCGATCGGCCGGAACATGACGGTCTTCGAGTACGACGGCAAGCTGTTGATCGTCGACTGTGGAGTCTTGTTCCCGGACGTGGAGCAGCCCGGTGTCGACCTGATCCTCCCCGACTTCGCGTCGATCCTCGGCCGGCTGGCCGACGTGCAGGCGATCGTGCTGACGCACGGCCACGAGGACCACATCGGCGCGGTGCCGTACCTGCTCGCCCAGCAGCCGGACATCCCGCTGGTCGGCTCGCAGTTCACGCTCGCGCTCGTCGAGGCGAAGCTGGCCGAGCGCCGGATCGAGCCGTTCTCGCTGACTGTCCACGAAGGACGTACGGAGCGGCTCGGCCCGTTCACGTGTGAGTTCTTCGCGGTCAACCATTCGATCCCGGACGCGCTCGCGGTCGCGATCCGTACCCCGGCCGGGCTGGTGCTGCACACCGGCGACTTCAAGATGGACCAGCTGCCGCTCGACGGCCGCATCACCGACCTGGCCGGCTTCGCCCGGCTCGGCGCGATGGGCGTCGACCTGCTGCTCTCCGACTCGACGAACGCGGAGATCCCCGGGTTCGTCGAGCCGGAGAAGGAGATCGGGCCGGTGCTCGACGCCATCTTCGCCAAGGCACGCGGCCGGATCATCGTGGCGTCCTTCGCGTCCCACGTGCACCGGGTCCAGCAGGTGCTGGACGCGGCGTACGAGCACGACCGCAAGGTCGCGTTCATCGGCCGGTCGATGGTGCGCAACATGGGCATCGCGCGGGATCTGGGCCTGCTGCACATCCCCGGCGGGCTCGTGGTCGGGCTGGACGAGGCGACGGCACTGCCGCCGGACCGGATCGTGCTGATGTCGACCGGTTCGCAGGGCGAGCCGATGAGCGCACTGGGTCGGATGGCCACCGGCGACCACCGGCACATCACCATCGCACCGGGCGACACCGTCGTGCTGGCCTCGTCGCTCGTACCGGGCAACGAGACCTCGGTGTACCGGGTGATCAACCAGCTGTCCCGGGCCGGCGCGTTCGTCGTACACAAGGACGTGGCCAAGGTGCACGTCTCCGGCCACTCGCCGGCGGGCGAGCTGCTGGTCCTGCTCAACGTCGTCAAGCCGCGCAACTTCGTCCCCGTCCACGGCGAGTGGCGGCACCTGCGGGCACACGCGCGGCTGGCCATCGAGGCCGGCGTCGACCAGGACCGCGTGATCATCTGCGAGGACGGCGACGTCGTCGACCTCGTCGACGGCCGCGCCCGGCACGTCGGGCACGTGAAGTCGCGGTACGTGTACGTCGACGGGCTCGCGGTCGGCGACGTCGGCGAGTCGCTGCTGACCGAGCGGCGCATCCTGGGCGACGGCGGGTTCATCGCGGCGACCGTGGTCGTGGACTCGGTCACCGGCAAGGTGGTCGGCGGGCCGTCGATCTCCCAGAAGGGCTTCTCGGAGGACCCGACGGTCTTCAACCCGGTCCTGCCGCTGATCGCCGAGGCGCTCGACCGCGCGGCCACCGACGGCATCACCGATCCGCACCAACTGCAACAGGTCGTACGGAGGACCGTCGGCCGCTGGGTCAACGAGGCGTACCGGCGCCGGCCGATGATCGTACCGACGGTGGTAGAGGTCTAGGTCCGGCCCGAGTGCCGCCGTCCACATCGGACAGTTGGCCGGGATCGTCATCCTGCTGGCGACTGTCAGCCACACCTTGGCGAGTCGATGACCGTCACTGATTCTGCCATCGTCGGCCCTTGTCATCGTCAAGTCGCCCCGGGTACGGTTGCGCATCCGTCGGCGAGTCGCGTCGGATCTTGCTCTGGATGGGCGCGGACGGCAGTGATGGCGAGCACGCGAGGTGATAGCAGGCGGGCGGTTGCGGGCTGCCGGTGCTGGTCTCGGCCGCCCGTTCACCAGCCTGTGGTTGGCGGCCGGAACCAGCACGCTCGGCACCGCGGTGTCCGATGTAGCCGTGCCGCTGCTCGCGGTGTTGACGTTCCACGCGTCGCCGTTGGCCGTCGCGGGTCTGGTGGCCATCGAGCAGGTGTCGTGGCTGTTGGTCGGCCTGCCGGCCGGGGTCTGGGTGGACCGCTGGCCACGCCGGGTT
>JAEHDK010000102.1 GCA_016880465.1 Micromonosporaceae bacterium | reverse complement strand
CTAGAGCTGCGTTGTGAGCCATCGCCGGCTCATGTTCAGCGGCGGCGGTGGCGGCGCATGCCGTCGACCTTGGCCGCGAACTCGCGGGGGCGCAGGATCGGTGTGCCGCGCCAGGGTGACATCGAGGTGAGGTCGGCGTCCTCCGATACGATGAGCAACGCGCCGACCTCGGCGGCGAGGTCCAGGATGCGGTTGTCCTCGTGGTCGCGGCAGTCGTGGACGGTCACTGGCGGGTCGATGATGCCGCCGCCGCTGTGGTCGGTCATCTCCGCCAGCACACGGAGGTAGAGTTCGATCTTGTCGCCTGTCCACTTGAGACCTTCGGTCAGAACTCGGGCGGTGCTGTCCAGGATGTGTGGCGAAAGCCAGAGCCCGAACTCGGCGGCATCGACGATGATGCCCAGGCAGTCGGCGTAGGCGTTCCCCGAGGTGGGTGGCGGCGACGGCCACGACCGGAACGGGCTGTTGCCACCCGCCGCAGCCCCCACGAGGACGTTGACGTCGAAGACGATGGGGACCGGCGCCACGGCTACGTCAGGACCGACCCTTGAGGACCCTCCGGGTCACATCCGCGACGTCGTCGATGCTCAGTCCCTGGGCCGCGAGCGTGCTCTGACCGTACGCCTGCAGCTGTCGCAGCTCCTCGGCAAGCTTCACGGACCGCATGATCTTCAGTGTGGCGCGAAGGTACGCCGACCGATTGCCGTTGCCGAAGTACTCCACCAGCTCATCGAGGATTGGCCGGTCCTCGTCAGCGACTGCGAACCCCAGCGTCGATGTACTCATAGCAGGCCCCCCAGCTCACCCATACCTGTGCTTCAAGTCATACTACTTCGGCTGCATTCCAGATGCAATTTGGCGCATCTGCTGCCCGGGGTGACCGGGAGGCGCGAGGCGGACCGGATGTGACAGAACCCGAACCGCGTTTGGACAGCGCAGGGCTCTGGCGGTTCGGCCGGTGCGCCGGCGCATGATCTGACGCAGATTCCCTCGGCAGGCAGGCAAGGGGACGGTCCACATAGGAGTTCTAGTGGTGCGGCGTCAGCTGCGGCGAGGCGCTCCATGACGCTTGGATTGTTGTGATCCGCTCCGGTCCACCGGCCGCCAGCAGTTCTGCCCACACCCGTAGCCGCCTAGTGGCCTTACGGTGGGCAGACGCAGGTCATGGCCGCCGCCATCGGCGCCCGAAAGATCTTCGCAACCTGGTGCTGCCGTCATGCGTGTGTGAAGTGCTCGCCCGACAACGGGTGGCGACAGGGAGGAAGGACAGTGAATGCAACGATGACGCGCAGAGGTGCCATGCCGGTCATCGATGTCCAACGCGACTTCGACGAGTTCTACGCGGCGACGTTTCCGGTACTGCGATCGCAGCTCTTCGCGTACCTCGGAGACCGCGCCGAGGCACAGGACGTGGTGCAGGAGGCGTTCTGCCGGGCATTCATCAGATGGAAGAGCATCAGTGCATACCAGGACCCCTTCGCATGGGTCAGGCGGGTGGCCTGGAACCTGGCCACCAGCCGGTTCCGCCGCCGCAGGACGGCGGTGAACTTCGTGCGCGGGCAGCGGGAGGAACACGCCGATGGGCCCTCACCCGACCGGATCGTTCTGGTCGCGGCGCTGGCAAAGATTCCGGCTCAGCTGCGCAAGGCCGTGGTCCTGCACTACATCGGCGACTTGTCGATCGCCGAGATCGCCGAGCAGGAGAACGCAGCAGAGGGAACAGTCAAGAGCTGGTTGAGCCGAGGCCGTGCGGCACTGGGCGAGCAGCTGGCGGAGCGCAAGGAAGGCAGGAGCCATGTCTGAGTTCGACGATTTGATCAGCCACGCCCTCGGTGACTTTCGCGCCGCCGAGGTGGCTACCCCGGGTCTGACGCCGGGCGTGGCTGCGGTCCGAGCCACCGTCAAGCACCGCCGCACGGTACGTCTGGCCACGCTCAGCGTGCTCGGCGCGTTGTTGATCGCCGTACCCATCGCGGCCTTCGCCGCCGATCCGCGCGGCAACAACCCTCCGCCCACGCCCGGCGAGTCGCGCACACCAGGTCCGGTAGGGTCGGCCAGCCCGGCACCCAATCAGGCACCGTCCCTGGCGCCGGACGGAGTGATCACGCTGGGGCAGCTGAGCGCCACCGTGGTCGACCTTCCCGCGTGGAGCGATACGTGCCCCGCCATGAACGTGAACCTGGCGACCGCCGATCCGAAAACGGCGCAGCGGGTGTGGGTAGCGAAGATTGTTTACACCAACCTCGACGACGACCCGGCTCTGGAGACCGCGGCGCTGCTCTTCTGCCGGGTCGGGGAAGCACCGCAGAGCCAGGTCGTAGCCTTCGACCGGGACGACTCCGGAAAGATCCGTACCCTCGGCCAGGTCGTCAGCAATGGGTACAAGCTCAACGTGCGCGACATCGGCGTGCGTGCCGAGGGTGGCATCACGGCCGATGTCTCGGATATGGTCGCGTGCTGCGACACACCGGTCAGCCGGGAGCAGCACCAACAGCGCGAGTACGGCTGGAATGGCACCAAATTTGCTCAGCTCGGCGGGCCGACCGTCTTCGGCGACCCGACCCGCGTGACCGATCTGGAGGTGATCGTCGCCGATGTGACGCTCGGACCGGCGATCGATGGAAAGCGGTCCGCAGCCGTGACCGTCACCGTCAAGAACAACGGGTCGAACCCCTCTGGGCGGTTCCAGGTCGGCTTCGGCAACTGCACCTTCAACTGCGCCGGCGGAATGCCCTTCTGGGCCTGGGGCAGCTACGGGACTTATCACGCGCCGCTGGCACCCGGCGAGCAGGCCAGCACGACGATCAACTTCAGCTTCGAGGCCAAAACCCAAGGCGGCGACGTCGAGGCACGGTTGATCGTGGTCGGCGTAGACAGCGACAGGGAGATCAGCGACCTCAACCCAACCAACGACACAACCGTATTCCACATTCGGCTGCGTTGACCCATACCTGAGCTGTGGACCCCGCGGCCTGTGAGGTCCACAGCTGGGATCGCCGGTCCTGATGGTTTGACCGGTTCGTCGACAGGCGGTCTGACGCGGGCGCGAGGCCGCCCAGAACAAGATCATCGCATGGACTGGCACGGATCTGACACGCACCCGGCATACGAGGAACGCCCTGGCCACTTCGGCCAGGGCGCTTGCCTTGTGTCTCAAGAGGTGGACCGGAGATTACGGCACACGAACACCGCCACCCGCGACCGTGACCAGGGCATCGCCGCCGCCCTGAACGCGCTCATCAACGAGGCGCGAGGCAGCTCACCGAGCAAGATCACCGCATGATCTGGCATGGCTGTGGCACGTATGTGGCACGCCGGGCAAACCGAGCCGTTGACGACGAACGCCCTGGCCGTCGAGACAACTCTCTGACCAGGGCGTTTCTCGTTCCTTGTAAGGGGTGGGCCCGACGCAGCAGAATGCGAAAATGATCATCCTCGTGGCCGGCGGCCCGTTGCCGACCCAGTTGGCCAGGTCACGGCCACACTCATGACGGCAGACGGAGCGTCGCCCTATCAAGCTGGAGTGGCACGACATCGGCGATGCGCGCCACGTCGGCATCGTAGGCAAGGACGGCCGCTCCATGCCGCAGCGCAACCGCCGCGATCATGCAGTCGAGAAGGCCGCGAGGGGTGACACCGGCTTGCCGGCAACCCCGGTAGACCGAGACAGCACCATCGAAGTCGATCACGCTGTCGAAAGGCAGCAGACGAGCCCGCGCGAGAAGTCGCCGCAGTGCTGCTTCCCGTTCATCGGTGCGAGCGCCGGCGGCGACCTCGGCAATGACGGGCTCTGTGACAGCGAGTTGGCCGTCGGCAGAAATGAGTTCGGTAAGTCGGCGGTCGACCGCACTTCCGGTGGCCCGGTCATATTCGACCCAGGCCGACGTGTCGGCGAGGATCACGCGGCAGCACCACGTGGCGGCTGGTCCGCCGGCACGTCACCGATCGAGTTCGAGCCCCGCATCGCCAGTGCTTCCTCCCGCGTCATCGGCTCGGCAGCCAGCTTGCGCAGGGCCAGGTCGACGACTTCGGTCTTGGTTCGCAGGCGGTACCGACGCATGATCGTCTGGACGTACTCGTCCTCGATCTCAATGTTCGTGCGGACCTTAGCCATACACGTATCATACACGTTCTTGGTCCGCCATCGGCCACGTCAATCGACGTCGGTTCCCGTCGCCCAGATTGGCCCGGCCGCTGGTGAGACGCCCCAAACAAAGATCAGCCCCAGGCCAGAAACGCGCCCTGACCTGGGACTTCAAGAGCGGGCAGTAGGTTACAGTGTACGAATCGCTGCCCCATGGTCCTGGTGCCTGGTTTCTTGCTCCCGCTGGCCCGCGAGCACCACGCGTCGGCCCAATTCGGCCCTGCCCGGTTCGGGTCCGGGCTTCCTCGGGAGGGTACGCCTCCCAAGGTCATCCACAGGTTTCAAGCATTGCTCGCAGGTAGTGTCGGACATGCGAATGCGAGCTACTTGAAGCCGGCCCGAATTACCTCAGCGATGACGTACTTCTCATCAGGCTTGAGGCCAGTTGGTTTCAGAAGTCTTTGTAGGGCCTCTTCAGGCGAAAGCTTGCGGAGATAATCGTAGGTTCTGACCGGTTCGTCGCTCCATGCGAACGCAGTCGCCTTGGATGCGACATGCCGGTGAACCTTGATTGCCAGTTTCTCGTGTTCCCAAGCCGCCTTCACAATCACGGGGTCAATACCAAGATCGCAGATCGCCTTCTGAACCTTGGCACCCGTCAAGGCCGTCCCCGACGACCCGCCCACTACCAGCCCGTCGTACACCACGTCAGCGGAGGCAGCCATGTAGGCGGCTGATTGTCAGGCAGCTGGCTACCCGGTTGGTGTGCCCGGTGAGGGGGCGGCGACCTGGCGGACACGTGCGGGTGCTTTGCGCTCCGCCAGGATCTCTTGGGCCTGGTTGGGTAGGTGCGAAAGCGGTCGGTCGCTGCGCGGGGCGGTCTGGTCGGACGCTTCTCTTGCTATATAGAATTCCGTGCGAACGGCAGGCACGTCCCACATCTTGGAGGGCCGCTCGGTGATCATTTTGGCGGTGCTACTGCTGATCGGCGGCGGTGTCTACTGGCTGTCCCGGCGCCAGGCCCGAAGAGCGGGCGAGCCCACGATCCTGCGTGGCGGGACTCTGCCCAGTCCGCTCGCGGACGGTGCGTCCGCGCCGCTGGCCGGGATGCCGGCACCATCCGGTGGCGGTCCCGGCCGGGTCGTGCTGTCGGGCCTGACCAAACGGTTCGGCGAGCTCACGGCGGTCGACGGCCTATCGTTCACCGTCGAGCCGGGCCGCGTGACCGGCTTCCTCGGACCTAACGGCGCGGGCAAGACCACGACGTTGCGGATGCTGCTGGGATTGGCGCAGCCGACCGCCGGGTCGGCCACGATCGACGGGTCGCGGTACGCCGAACTGGATCGGCCGATCCGCCGGGTGGGAGCGGTGCTGGAGGGCGCCGCCGCGCACCGGGGCCGTACCGGCCGCGACCATCTGCGCGTGCTGTGCCGGGCGGGCGGCGTCCCACTGGAGCGGGCCGACGAGATCCTCGAGATGGTGGGCTTGAGCGCGGCGGGCCGTCGCCCGTTCAAGGGCTACTCGCTGGGCATGCGCCAGCGGCTGGGGATCGCGGCGGCACTGATCGGCAATCCCGGCGTCCTTGTGCTCGACGAGCCGGCCAACGGGCTGGACCCCGAGGGTATCCGGTGGCTACGCGACCTGGTCCGTGGTCTGGCCGATCAGGGGCGCACGGTCCTGGTCTCCAGCCACCTGCTGGCTCAGGTCCAGGCCCTCGCCGACGACGTCGTGATCATTGCCCACGGCAAGCTGGTCGCCGATGGCACGGTGGATTCGGTGCTCGATTCCCTGGCCCGGCCAACCCGGACCCTGGTGCGCACACCGGAGCCGGACAAGCTCACCGCGGAGTTGGGCGACACGGCGCTGGTCACACCCGCCGCCGACGGTGATCTGTACATCGTCGGGGTTGACGCGGCCGCGATCGGCGACGCTGCCCGCCGGGCCGGGATCAGCCTGCTCCAGCTCACCACCGAACGTCCCGACCTGGAGGATGTCTTCCTCGAACTGACCGGACAGGCGGCGATCCGATGACCACGCTCGACAGCCCGGCGCTCGCGCGGGATCAGCACACGCGCACCAACCCGGTGTGGCAGGTGCAGGCCGAGATCATGAAGATCCGCACCACCAAGTTGTGGTGGCTGTTGCTGATCGGGGTCGTCGTGGTCACGGCGTGGGCGTTGCTGCGCAACGGGGCCAGCCACCACTACGAGATGTATCCGCCGCTGGACCAGTTCCCGGCCGATGAGCGGGCGCAGGCGGCAGCACAGGCCGTGCAGGCGAAGACCCATGCCGGGCAGGCGGCGATCGCCGCCGACATGATGACCTCCGGCCAGTTCTTCGGCGTCCTGCTGGCGATGCTGCTCGGCGTGCTGACCGTCACCAACGAGTACGCCCACCAGACCGCGACCGCCACGTTCCTGATCAACCCGCACCGAGGTGCGGTCATCGCGGCCAAGTTCGCCGCCGCGGTCGCGGTCGGCGCGTTGTTCTGGGCCGTGTCTACCGCGATCAATCTGATCGTGACCCCGATCTACGACAGCAGCCAGCACATCAGCGTGTCGGTGGTCGACTGGATCCCGGTGCGGTCGACGCTGCTTAACCTGCTCGCCTTCATCATGTGGGCGATCTTGGGCGTCGGGCTGGGCAGCCTGTTCCGTAGCCAGGTCACCGCCGTGGTGGTCGCCGTGGCCGTCTACCTCGGCGGCGCCGCGGCCGTCCTGGCCGCGTTCAACCTGATCTACCTCGCCTACCACCACACCTGGGTGCTCGCGGCTCCGGTCATCGCCCCGGCGATCGCGTCGCTCGTGATGATCACACCTGGGCGGGCGTTCGACCACGCACCGCCGCAGTGGGTGGGCCTACTCGTCATGATCGGGTACGCGGCGTTGCTCGGCACGGTTGGCGTGGTGCGCACGCGTCGGCGCGACATCTAAAGGGGGGACCCGCGTGACATATACCCGTCGGCCCTCGCCGCAGACGATCGCCGTGCTGCGGGCCCTGGCCGAACTCCCCGACCGGTGGCGCTACGGCTACGACCTGTGCACCCAGCTGGGCGTGCGGGCCGGGACGATGTACCCGATCCTGATGCGGCTGGCCGACCGCGGCCTGCTGGACACGGACTGGGAAACCGATCCGGGCCCCGGCCGACCACCCCGCCACCTCTACCGGCTCACCGCCGCCGGCCGAGAGTTCGCCGCCGCACACCAACCTGTTCCCGAACCCGCGCCGCGTGCCATGCGCCGATCCCGTCTGCAGCCGGGGAGCGCATCATGATCCTGCTGATGCTGGCGGCGGTGGCCGCGGCAGCGCTGCTAGTCAGCGCCCACCGCCGCGGCGGTGACCTGCCCGAACGGATCGCGGTCGCCGCAACCCACCGGCTACCGCCTGACCGGCGCACCTGGGGCCACGCGTTGGTCGCCGAGCTGGCGGCGATCTCCGGCCGCGGTCAGCGGTGGCGCTTCGCCGCCGCAGTGCTGCGCATCGCGGCCTTCCCCCCAGCACACAGGCCCGCCACGGCCCGGGCCACCGCTGTGGTCGCCGCCGTGCTCACACTTGCGGCCACGCTGGCCGCGGTCAGAGTCGTGCCGACCTTGTCGGTGTTCGTGGCCACGCTCGGATTGCTTACGTCGGGCTATGCGACCGTGGTCGCCTGGCGACGGCAACAGTTGCCGACCGGCCGGGCGCAGCTGGTCGTCGCCGCGACGACCGTCGCGGGAGTTCTCGCCGCAGTAGGTGCGGTCGTCGCGATTGCCGCGATCCACCCGACAGCCACCCGCGACCAGACGCACGTCTTCTCCGTCGTGCTGGCAGCTGCCCTGTGCGGCTACCTGATCGCAGGACTGTCATCAGCACCGGCCAGCGGCGCCGCCCACGCGACCGTATTGGCTGCCGTGGCGGCCAGCCTCGCTGTCGGGGCGTCGACCGTCCTGCTACCAGCGCAAGCCGTCTCAGCGCCGATCTCCCCGATCATCGCTGCCGCGACGCTGGCCACCACCCTCGGCGTCGGCGCGGCGACCGGCAACCGGGCCGCCGCCACCCGCACGGGACTGCTCACGGCCGTCCTGAGCACACCGATCCACTTCGCCGCAGGCCTCATCATGGCGCGGTACAGCCACCCGGCCGTGCTGACCAACCCGTACGACATCGCCGCCTACCCGCACAGCGGCTACCCGGACGTGGCCAGCTATCTGCTCAGCGACACGATCGCCGGCAACATCGTCAGCCTCGTGATCACACCCGTGGCCATGTCCGCCATCGTAGTCGTCACCGCAGCTGTGGCGCCGCGCCTGCACAGCTGACCGACCGCTTACACACTCGCGGTCGACGCGTTGTCGGTGCGGGGAGCACGTGGTTCGAGCCTGAACGAGTTGGCGACCTTCTGGGGAACGAGACCCCGAGTCGCGGCCAACAAGCGGATCACTCGCCAATCGGTACACAGATCAAACTGTCCGTCGTCGCCAGCGACATCTTCGGCGTCTCCGGACGCGCGATGATGGACGCGAATCCGCGGGCAAGAGCAAGGGCAACGGCGCCACCGGCCACGGCAACCCCTACCTGGCCCGGGTCCTGGGCGAAGCCGCCGTCGGTGCGTCCCGCACCAGCACCTTCCTCGGCGAGCGATACCGCCGCATCGCCCGACGCCGCGGCAAGAAGAAAGCCATCGTGGCCGTCGGCCGATCCATCCTGATCATCATCTGGCACCTCCTAACCGACGAGGAGGCCACCTTCACCGACCTCGGCCCTGACCACTACGACAACCGTCTCGGCACCCAACGCGCGATCCGCAACCACATCCGCGGCCTACAACGCACTCGGCTACCAGGTCACCCTCCAGCCCGCCGCATAGCCGCAAGCCAGTCCCGGCTCCGCTTCGCTGCGCCGAGACGCTGCCGCGCGTCTGGTCGCGGTCATTTTCGGATTAGGCGAGGCAGTTGGGTCGCGTTGCCAAAGGGTCGTGGGGCCGGTCAGCCACTGTCCCGGATGTCGAGGGTCAACCTTGTGGGAACCGGCCGGTTGAGCGTGTCACCGACGGGCGATCCGGTCTCGCACAGCTCCCGCAAGCGCGCGATCTGCTCCTCGACGGCTTCCTGGACGCGAAGATGGACTGTGTAGTCGATGTGCTGGTACCCGGGGCTCTGCTCGCTGTCCAGGCCGAGGTAGCGGGCCACGTGGAACGGGCCGCTGGCCTCGATCCACAACTCGACGACCTTGATATCGAGCAGCGCCGCGTGCATCGCTACCAGGTCGACGTCACAGGCGGCGAACGCGCCGAGTACGGCCTGCATGGGGTTCAGGTCGCCGTCGCCGCCGAGGTACAACGCGGCGTCGCCGAAGGTTACCTTGGAGCGGGAGTCACCGATCCACCGCGCAATGACGCGGGGCTCGCGGTTCATCATCTCCGGCGCGGCGCTCACCTTCGCGATGTACGCCCTGGTCTGCTGCGCGTCGACCTGGGCGACGCTATCGGTTACGGGGTGGTCCATCGAGTCCTCGCATGTGTCTTAGTAGCTGAAGGTGACGGCTGGGTCGTCGCCGATCCACTGCCACATGGGCACCGTGCCGCCGATCTCGGCGTTGCCGATCAGGGTGCCCTTGTCGAGTTGCTTGGCGTCCAAGCAGATCGGGCAGACCAGGAACCGTCCGCCGGCGTTGGCGTACCGGTCGAGCAGGTCGGCCAGAGGTGGACAGCCGTGGCAGGCCACTCCGACCGCGACGCCGGGCACCGCCAACCGGACTGCTTCCTTGGTGAGAAACATCAGCGTGGGCCGTCCCTGTTCGGCCGCGCCGACGGCGACCAGGAACGCGACGGTGACCTTCTCCGGGTCCTCCAGGCCGGTGGCCAGGCTGATTACCGCCTTGTGCATCTTGTCGCCCCTCCGCTGTCGTGGCTGGTGTCCCTTCGAGCATCGGTGGCTGCGCTGGATACCTCATCCGTACGACCTACGGATTCCGCTACTGACTTCCTTGTGTACGGCGTGCGCCAACGCCACGGACAATGGCGGGATGGCAGGTCATGGCGGTGGCGACATGGCGAAGCGACTGGCCGGTGCAGGCGTCACGGACCGTGAGGCGGAGGTGCTGCTAGCGGTCGCGGAGCGGCTGCGCAACCGCGAGATCGCGGCGCGGCTGCACGTCTCCGTGCGTACGGTGGAAAGCCACGTCGCGGCGCTGTGCCGCAAGCTCGGCGTCAGCGGCCGCTCGGGGCTGGCTGAGCTCGGCATGGAACTGCGCCGGACCGTACGCCCGCACGCTCCTGCGGCCGCACATCTGACCAGCCTCGTCGGTCGTGAGCAGGAAGCCGGCGAGATCGTCGCGCTGCTGGACGCGCATCCTCTGGTCACGCTCACCGGACCTGCCGGGGTGGGTAAGACGCGGCTCGCGCTGAGCGTCGCCGCCGCCCGGGCCGACACGTTCCCGGACGGCGCCCGGCTGGCTGATCTCGCGCCGGTCGGCCGTGATCTGGTCGGCGACACGCTCGCCCGGGCGTTGGGTGTCGTCCCCCGACCGGGACTGCCGGTAGCCGAGGTGCTCCAAGAGGCAGCCGGCGACCTGCACTGTCTGCTGCTCGTCGACAACTGCGAGCATGTCATCGCCGAAGCCGCCCAGTTGCTCGCCGAGCTGTTGACCGCCGGTGGCCGGCTGCGAGTCCTGGCCACGAGCCGGGAGCCACTTGGCATACACGGCGAGATCAGCTACCCGGTCCCCACGCTGGCTGTACCGGCTCCGGGCTCAACGCCGTCCGACGCGGCGACCGCCGGCACGTACGACGCGGTACGGCTGTTCGGCGAACGCGCGGCCGCCGCCTCGCCCGGCTTCACGCTCACCGACGCCGTCGCGCCCGCGGTGGCGACGTTGTGCCAGCGCCTCGACGGCCTCCCGCTGGCCATCGAGCTTGCCGCTTCGAGGGTACGCAGCTTCGCGCCGGCCGAGCTCGTCGCGCACCTCGACGAGCGGTTCGAGCTGCTCTCCAGCGGCCCTCGTACCGCCGCGCCGCGGCACCGCACGCTACGCAACGCGATCGACTGGAGCTACCAGCTCCTCGACGACGCCGAGCGCGCACTCCTCGACCGCCTCGGCGTCTTCCCCGGCGAGTTCGACTGCCCGGCCATCGAATCAGTCGCCGAAGACGGTTCGGTGGTGGCGCTGTTGCCGCGGCTGGTCGACAAGTCACTCGTCTCGAGCACCGGGAGCCGCTACCGGCTGCTGGAGACGATCCGGGCATATACGACCCAGCGGCTGGCTGCCTCCGGCGCCGAGCCGGTTGTCAAACGGCGGCATGCCGCCCACTACCTCGGCGTTGCCGAGCACGCGGCCGAGTACCTGCGCGGCCGGGAGCAGCGAGCGTGGCTGGACCGGCTGACCGTGGAGCAGCCGAACCTGCGGGCCGCGTGGACGCATCACGTGGCCACCGGCGACATTGAATCGGCGTGGCGGTGGATCGTTGCGTTGGAACGGTTCTGGGATATGGCCGGTCAACGCCGGGAGGCTTACGGGTGGATCCAGCGGGTGCTGCACATCGGTGAGCCGCCAGCCACCCGGGCCGGTGCCAACGGGCTCGCTGCGGCCAGCATGGTGCTGCGACCCGCGGATTCGCGCACCGGGTTCGAGCTGGCCCAACGCGCCGTACAACTCGCCACAGGTCTGGATGCCGCCACCCGGGCGATGGCGGCGCGGGCCCTCGGGATCAGCGCGATCTGGGTACGGCCAGAACTGGCACGACCGGCCCTGCATGAGGCGCTCGCGGGGTTCGCACCCGACCAGCCCTGGGAAGAGGCGGTCACGATGCAGGCGCTCGCGAACACCTCGACCTCCCTGGCCGAGGCCCTGCGCTGGGCACGTGCCAGCGTCGTCTTGTTCCGCAAGGTCGGCGACCTGACGTACGCCGCGAACAGCTTGTTCATCATGGCGCAACGGTCGATGTACGCCGGCATCGCCGATGACGAAGTTCACCAATGGCTGACCGAAAGCCAGGACCTGGCCGAGGCAACCGGCAGCGAAGACGACCGCGCCCATGCCAGCGTCGGCTTCGCCCAACTGGCATGGCTGCGTGGCCACCATGACCGCGCCGCCCAACTCATGCGACACACGCTGCCGGCACTACGGCGGCTTGGCGACGAACGCTGCACCGGCCGGGCGCTGCAGATCCTCGGGACGCACGCCCGCCAACGCGGACAGCTGGCCGAGGCCGAGCGACTGCTCACCGAGAGCATCCAGGCCATCGCCCGGTCCGGGCAGGCCGTCGTGCTCGTCAATGCGCTTGAGGCGCTGGCCGACACTGTCTGCGCGGGCGGTCGCCCCCGCGCGGCAGCGATGCTGCTCGGGACAGCGCACACCGCCCGCGAATCTGCCAGCGCCCATATGCGGCCCATCGATCCTCCAGACAACCGGCTACGTCAGCGCCTGATCGACACCCTCGGCGCCGCAGGCTTCGACGATGCCCACCGCGAAGGAGAACGTGCATCTCCTACCCACGCTCTCGATCCCCTCCTTGCCACCTAGTCGCGATCGACAAGCGAGCATTCGGCCTCAGCAGCGGGAGAACGAACTACTCGGCCATTCGTGGCGGGACGCGACACCTGTCCGTGGCCATGCCAAAGTCTCCAGCTGTGGCCAGTGAAAGTCCCCACCTCGCAGGGGGCGTGTTGATCAGTCCGTGAAGGTCCTTCGGGGCCTGAGATCGGGGATTGCGAAGCCAACCGATCAGCACAGCCCCGAAGGACGACCTCTATTGAAGACTGCGAGGCAAGAGTTGGACATCATCAACGCGTATGAGGAGACGGGCAGCTTGCGGGCTTGGGACGATTTCGATCGCGCGCTGCCGCCTGAGCATCAGGGTTCAGCGTTCGCATGCATTGATCCCTCAGGTGTGGGCCCGCGACTGTT
>JAEHDK010000765.1 GCA_016880465.1 Micromonosporaceae bacterium | reverse complement strand
GTCCGAGGCGCAGTGGGACCGGGTGCTCGACGTGACCCGCGGCTACGGCCGGGCGGTCGAGGCGCTGCGCTGCCACCGGTCCGGGCTTGCGGTCACGCCGATGCTGGCGTACCAGATGAAGCTGGCGCACCAGCTGGCGGGCTGCCAGGCCGCGGTCGAGCTGGCCGAGGGCTTCCGGCTCAGCCACGAGTTCGGGCAGGACTGGTGCGGCCGGCGCGCCGTGCTGTACCGGCTGCTGGCGGGCCCGGCATGACCGGCCGGCAGGCGGTCGTGGTCGGCGCGAGCTCCGACATCGGCCGGGCGGTCTGCGGTCGGCTGGCCGCGCTCGGGTACGCCGTGACCGGGACCTATCGCGATCCCGGCCGGGCCGAGCTGGTCGCGGCGGCCTGTGCGCCAGCCGGGCATCGGCCACGGCTGGTCCAGCTCGACGTCACCAACCGCGAGGAGGAACGGCTGGCCGCTGAGGTGGCCGGCGGGGCGCCGCTCGGCGTGCTCGTCTATGCCGCCGGCACGGTCGATCCGGCGCCGGTACCGCAGCTGTCCGAGGCGCAGTGGGACCGGGTGCTCGACGTGACCGTCTCGGCCGCGTACCGCGCGGTGCGGGCCCTGTTGCCGCTGTTCGGCGACGAGGGCGCGGTGGCCTTCATCGGATCGACCGCTCACCGGCAGGGCACCGGCCCGGCCGCCTACGTCAGCGCCAAGGCGGCACTGCGCGGCCTGGCCAAGGCGCTGGCCCGGGAGCTGGCCCGGCAGCGGATAAGGGTCAACGTCGTCGAACCCGGGTTCGTCGACACCCGGTTCGAGGGCGTCGACGAGGCGGCCGAGCGGCGCCGTCGCCAGCTGCGCGCGATGATCCCGGCTGGCCGGCTGGCTACCGCCGACGAGGTCGCCGAGATCGTGGTGCTGGCGGTCGGCCACCCGTACCTGACCGGGGCGACGTTGACCGTGGCCGGCGGGGCGGTGATGGACTGATGGCACCGCCGCAGGCACTGGTCGTGGGCTGCGGGGTGCACGCCACGACCGTACTGGTGCCCTGCCTGCAGTACGCCGGGGTCCGAGTCGCCGGCGCGGTCGACCCGGACGGGGCCGCGGTCGCCGCGTTCGCCGCCACCACCGGTGCCCGGCCGTACCCCGACCTGGCCGGTGCGCTGGCCGACCGGTACGACCTCGCCGTGGTCGCCGCGCCACCGCACGAGCAGGGCCGGATCGTGCGTACCCTCATCGAGCGGTCGCTGCCGGTGTTCTGTGAGAAGCCGGGCGGCGCCGACGCGGCCGACCTGGCGCGGACCCTGGCGCTGGCCACCGACTGTGGGGTACCGGTGCAGGTCGGCTTCATGCGCCGGTACGCGCCCCCGTTCCGGGTGGCCCGGCACGCGGTACGCCGCGAGCGGCCGCTCGTGCTGCAGGTCGCATTGGCCGCCGGCCCGGCGCCGGATCGCCTCTACCACGCCCGCGACGTCGGCGTCCACGTGGTCGACCTGGCCCGGTACTTCCTCGGCGAGCTGGCCCTGGTGTCCGCTGTGGACAGTGGCGGCGGCTGGCAGTGCCTGGTGCAGGGCGCCGGCGGGACCGGCGCGCTGTGCCTGTCCGACCAGGGCAGCTGGGGGGTGGCCAGCGAACGGGTCTGGATCTCCGCGCCCGGGGTCACCGTCACCGTCGACGACTACCTCACCGTACGCGTGAGCCGGGCCGGGCGGCTGGTGCTCGACGACGACCGGCCGGCCCGGTTTCCGGACACCGGCAGCCAGCTGTGGACACCCAACTTCACCAGCCCGCGGCTGCTCAACAACAGCCTCTACCTGCAGGGGTACCTGGGTGAGCTGGACGCGTTCCTGCGCTGCCTCGCGGTTGGTGGCCGGCCGACACCGGGACTGGTCGATGCCCATGCGGCCATGAGTCTGGTAGAGACTGTGGCGAAGGCCATCGATCTGGAGCCCTAGTGACCGAGGTAGTCGTCCACGAGTTGGCGAAGTCGTTCCGGGTACGTGACGCGGGTGGGCGGTCGGCCGTCGCCCAGCTGGTGCGCCCGCGGTACGCGGTGAAGGAGGCGGTCCGCGGGGTCAGCTTCACCATCGGGCGCGGCGAGATGGTGGCGTACCTCGGGCCCAACGGGGCCGGCAAGTCGACCACGATCAAATGCCTGGCCGGGATCCTGGCGCCGACCTCGGGCACGGTACGGGTCGGCGGGCTGACCCCGGTGCGGCAGCGCAAGGAACTGGCCCGTCGGGTGGGCGTGGTGTTCGGGCACAAGACCAGCCTCTGGTGGGATGTGCCGGTACTGGACACATACCAGCTGCTGCGCCGGGTCTACGACCTGCCGCGGGCGCGCTTCGAGGCGCGGCTCGAGCTGCTGCGCGACACGCTGGGCCTGGCCGAGTTCGAGCGCACCCCGGCCCGCCAGCTCAGCCTCGGCCAGCGGATGCGGGCCGACCTCGGCGCCGCGCTGCTGCACGGGCCGAGCGTGCTGTTCCTCGACGAGCCGACCGTGGGGCTCGACGTGCTGGCCAAGGAGAGCCTGCGTACCTTCATCCGGCGCACCAACGAGACCGAGGGGCTCACCGTACTGCTCACCACGCACGACATGCGCGACGTCGAGGAGCTGTGCCAGCGGATCCTGGTCATCGACCACGGCCGGCTGGTGTTCGACGGCACACCGGCCGAGATCACCCGGCGCTGGGTGCCGTGGACCGAGATCACCCTTGAGGTGGCCCGGCCGGTACCGCCGATGGCCGGCGACGGTATCGAGGAGGTCGCCCGCGAGCCGGGGCGGTGCACGGTCCGGTTCACCCGGTCCCGGTACTCCTTGCCGGAGGTGATGGCCGTGCTGGCCAACCACTACCCCGTCCTCGACTGCCGGGTGAACGAGCCGACGATCGAGGCGGTGGTACGGCGGATGTACGAGTCGTCGGCGACCCTGCCGGCCAGCCGCCGGCCGCAGCCGTGACCTCGGCGGTCGGTCACGGCGGCCGGGTACTGCTGGCGTTCGCCTGGCAGGGCGCCCGGACCTCGACCGCATACACCACCGCGTACTGGATGGAGCTGCTCAACGCGGCGGTCCGGGTCTTCGCCGTGGTGACCGTCTGGGCGGTGCTGTACCGGAGCTACCCGCAGCAGTTCCCGGTGACCGGCGGGCAGACGAAGACGTATGCCGCGGTGACCCAGCTGACCGCGGTCATGCTGACCTGGTGGAGCGGAGCGCACCACCGCATCGCCCGGCAGGTCCGCGACGGCACCCTCTACGTCGACCTGCTGCGGCCGGTCAGCTACCCGTTCCAGCTGCTGTGCTGGGAACTGGGCGAGTCGGCCGCCCGGCTCGGGCTGGTCGTGCTGCCGGCCGGCATCCCGCTGTTCGTCCTGCTCGGGCTCGGCCCACCCGGCAGCGCCGCCGGCGGGCTGCTGTCCGCCGCCAGTACCGTGCTGTCGTTCGTGCTGCTGTACGAGTGCAACTTCCTGGTCGGGCTGGTGGTGTTCCGTACCCTGAGCCTCAAAGGGGTGCAGCACGCGTACCACGCGCTGATCACCCTGCTGTCCGGGCTGTGGATCCCGCTGTGGCTGTACCCGGGCCCGCTCGCCGCGATCAGCCAGGTGCTCCCGTTCCGCAGCATCTTCTATACGCCGGCCGCGGTGTACGTCGGGTACCTCGACGGCCCGGCCGCGGTACGGGCATGTGCCGTGCAGCTCGGCTGGGCGGTCGTCCTCTGGCTCGGGCTCGAGGCCGGCTGGGCCGGTACCCGCCGGGCCCTCTCGGCGCAGGGCGGTTGACGTGCGCCCGCTGCGCGGCCTGTCGCTGTACGGCCACTACCTGCTGCTCGGCTTCCGCAGCCAGGCCGAGTACCGCGTCGACCTGGCCTTGATGATCTTCGGCGTCACCGTGCTGAACGCGGTCGACGTCGCGCTGCTGGCGGTGATCCTGACCCGCTTCCCGGCGCTTGGCGGCTGGTCGTTCTGGGAGGTGGCCTTCCTCTACTGCCTCTACCTGGCCGCGCTGGGCCTGGAGAACACGTTCCTGCTGCACCTGGTCGACATCGACGAGCTGATCCGCGACGGCACGCTCGACCACATGCTGCTGCGCCCCCGGCCGGTGCTGCTGCAGATGCTGGCCAAGGACATCTCGCCGCGCGACCTGGCCCAGGTCGGCCTCGGGCTCGGCGGGGCGTGGTACAGCCTGCACCGGCTGGGTCTCGCCCTCGGCGTGGCGCACTGGGCGCTGCTGCTGGCTTACCTGGTGGCCGGCGCGGCTGTCCTCGGCGGCATCGTGCTGGCGATCTGCAGCGTCGGCTTCTGGACCGTGCGGTCGCGGGTGTTCCTGGCCGGCACCGGCGAGCTGCAGGAGGTCGTGCAGCACTACCCGGCCCACGTGTTCGGCCAGTGGTTCGTCGGCCTGGTGACGCTCGTGCTGCCGTTCGCCGCGATCAACTACTACCCGGCCGCCGCGCTGCTGGGCAAGCCGACCGTGGTGTCCGGCCCGCTGCTGGCGCTGCTGCCGTTCCTCGCCGCGGCCGGCTGCCTGACCGCCGGTGGGTTGGTCTGGCGGCTCGGGCTGCGCAGCTACCTGAGCACTGGTACCTGAGGTGGGCCGCCTCGAGGCGCTGCTGCCGGACGGGATCGCCGACGTGCGGTACCACGAGGTCGTGACCACCCTGGTCCGGGTGGCGGCGGTCGGGTCCGGCCGGGTCGAGCCGCGCCGGTACACCAGCCGTTCGGCCGGGTACGCCGGTCGACAGTGGACAGACAACACCTGCCGGATGTGGCAGCTCCCAGCCGACGGCCCGACCGGGGATGCCGGCTCGACCGTTGGCGCCGGCCCGGCCGGGCGGACCGAGCAGACGGTGCGGGCCGACCGCGCACCGGCGCTGCCGTCCACCCGGTTGTCGCATGCCGCGCCGGGTACCGACGCCGGAGCCTGGTGGGCCGCGGTGGACGCGCTCGTCGCCGGGGTCCGCGGCACCGGCCGGCCCGACCGGCGGCACGAGGCGGTCCTGCGCCGGACCGCGACCACCATCGAGCTGCGCAACACCGCCGGCGCCGCGGTGCGGGTGTCGACCGACCTGGTCAGCCTGGAGGTGACCATCGCGGTCGGCACGCGGGTGGCCGTGCTGACCTGGCTCGGCGGCCGGCTGGCCGAGGTCGGGCCGCGGTACGCCGAGCTGGCCGCC
>JAEHDK010000764.1 GCA_016880465.1 Micromonosporaceae bacterium | reverse complement strand
CCGCGGGTGAACCGCTCGAAGACCATCCTGCGTTCCTCCGGCCGGATACCCGGCCCATCGTCGCTGACCTCCAGCGCCATGCCGTCCCCGTCCGAGTGCGCGGTGACCGTCACCGTACCGCCCGCCGGGCTGTGCCTGGCCGCGTTGTCCAGCAGGTTGGCCAACACCTGGTGGAGCCGCCCGGTGTCGGCGTACCCCCGGATGTCCGACGGCGTGACGGCGGCCCGGAAGGTGACCTCGCGGCCGGCGCCGTGGGCAGTCATCGCGGCCTCGCGGATCGCCTCCTCGATGAACGGGCGCAGCCTGAACTCGGTCCGGTCCAACGGCGATACCCCGGCGTCGATCCGGGACAGGTCGAGCAGTTCGGCGACGAGCCGGCCCAGTCGCTCGGTCTGCGCGAGCGCGGTACGCAGGGTCGCCGGCTCCGGGCTCGCCACGCCGTCGACCAGGTTCTCCAGCACGGCCTGCAGGGCGGAGATGGGGGTACGCAGCTCGTGCGAGACGTTCGCGATCAGCGCGCGCCGCTGCCGGTCCGCCTCGGCCAGGTCGGCGGCCATCTGGTTGAATGCCCGGCCCAGTTCGCCGACCTCGTCGCGGGAGGTGGCGCGGACCCGGCGGGTGTAGTCGCCCCGGACCATCGTGCGCGCCGCCGCGGTCATCTCCCGTAACGGCGAGGTCATACCGTGGGCGAGAAGCTGCGAGGTCAGCAACGAGAGCCCGATCGCGGTGATCGAGGTGGTGCGGGGCAGCCAACCGATCTTGTACCAGAAGTACGCCAACGCGGCTGCGCCCGAGGCGACCACGACAATGGCCAGCTTCAGCTTGATCGATCGCAACGGGTCGAGCGGCCGGGGCAGCTCGAACCGCCACCGGCTCACTTCGGCACCTCCAGGGCGTAGCCGACGCCGTGCACGGTACGGATCAGGTCGGCGCCCAGCTTGCGGCGTAGCGCCTTGACGTGACTGTCGACAGTGCGCGTCCCCGATGCGTCGGCCCAGCCCCAGAGGTCGGCCAGCAGCCGCTCGCGCGGGTGTACCGCGCGCGGCCGGCGGGCCAGATGAACGAGCAGGTCGAACTCGGTGGGCGTCAGGTGCGCCTCCAACCCCGCCCGGCGGACCCGCCGCTCCGCCTCGTTGATCTCCAGGTCGCCGAGGACCAGTGGCGGGGCCGCCCCCGGGGTGACCGCCTCGCGCGCCCGGTCCACCCGGCGCAGCAGCGCGTGCACCCGGGCTGCCAGCTCACGCGGCGAGAACGGCTTCGTGAGGTAGTCGTCCGCGCCCACCGCCAACCCGACGAGCAGGTCGGTCTCGTCGTCGCGGGCGGTCAGGATGAGTACCGGCACCGGCCGCTCGGCCTGGATGCGGCGGCACACCTCCAGGCCGTCGAAGCCGGGCAGCATGACGTCGAGGATCACGAGATCGGGCGGGGTACGCCGGGCCGCGTCCACGCCGGCGGGTCCGGTACCGGCGATCTCGACCGCGAAGCCCTCGGCGCGCAGCCGCGCGGCGACGGACTCGGCGATGGTCCGCTCGTCCTCCACGACCAGGATCCGGCGTTCCCTCATGGCCGGAACTGTATTGACCGCTCGTGGAGAGCGGCGTGACCGGCCTGTGCACATCTTGTGAAGCCACCCGCCGCGGTCAGCGGTGCCAGGCCTGCTTCGCGGCGCGGATGAGCTTGTCCTTGAGGTCGCGGGTGTGCCGGCGGGACACCGGCAGCTCGGCCGCACCGACCACGACGACGTACCCGGAGCCGGTCAGCCGCAGCTCCTGGATGCGCCCGAGCTGCACGAGGTAGGACCGGTGGATGCGCACGAACCCGGCGTCCGCCCACCGCTCGGCGGGGGTGGCCAGCGGCACCCGCACCAGATGCGACCCGTCCGCGGTGTGCAGCCGGGCGTAGTCACCCTGCGCCTCGACCCAGCGCACCGCCGAGCGCGGCAGGAGCCGCGTGGTACCGGCCAGCTCGACCGGAATCGTCACGTCCTCGTCGGCCCGCCGGTCCGCGCCCGACACCGTCGGTACGACCCGGGCGCCGGCCACCCGCCGCAACGACTCGGCCAGCCGGTCCAGCTGTACCGGCTTGCGGACGTAGTCGGCGACCCCGACGTCGAACGCTTCCGCGGCCCGGTCGTCGGCCGCCGTGACCAACACGAT
>JAEHDK010000763.1 GCA_016880465.1 Micromonosporaceae bacterium | reverse complement strand
GGCGCGAGGACCGGGTGCTGCGGCGCGAGCACGGCCGGTACGGCGGCCAGCGCGAGCAGCGCCACCCAGCGCAGGTCGGCCGCGTGGCGGGTGGCCAGCAGCGTAAGGGCGCCGACAAGGACGAGGAGCGCGGCGCGTACGGCGACGGCCAGCGGGCTGGCGCGGGCCCACCGGTCGAGCGCGGGCGGCTCCACCGGCGGTGGGACGTACTGGCGGGGGCGCGGCATCGTCCGGTCCGGCTCAGCCTCGGTAGATCGCGGAGATCTCGTCGGCGTAGTTCCGGGCGACCACGTCGCGCTTGACCTTGAGCGATGGCGTCAGTACGCCGTTCGCCTCGGTGAAGTCGCCGGGCAGGATCCGGAACACCTTGATGGCCTCGGCCCGCGAGACCGCCCTGTTGGCCTCGTCGACCGCGTGCTGTACGTCGGCGCACAGGTCGGCGTCGTCGCGCAGGTCGGCGACCTTGGTACCGGCCGGCCGGCCGTGCGCCTGCAGCCAGGCCGGAAACGCGTCCTCGTCGATCGTGACCAGCGCGGCGATGAACGGGCGCTGGTCGCCGATGACGACACACTGGCTGACGAGCGGGTTGGCGCGCAGCCGGTCCTCCAGTACGGCCGGGGCGACGTTCTTCCCGGCCGCGGTCACGATGATCTCTTTCGTCCGGCCGGTGATCCGCAGGAACCCGTCGTCGTCGAGCCGGCCCAGGTCGCCGCTGTGGAACCAGCCATCCGCGTCGATCGCCTCCGCGGTCGCGGCCGGGTTGTTCCAGTACCCCTGGAACACCAGGTCACCGCGGATCAGGATCTCGCCGTCCGGCCCGGCCGGGCCGAAGTTGGGCGTGGGATCCGCGATCCGCACCGTCACCCCCGGGAGCGGGCGGCCCACCGTACCGATGCGCATGTGGTGTTCGAGGTTCACCGCCACGGCCGGCGAGGTCTCGGTCAACCCGTACCCCTCGAAGATCGTCACGCCTGTGCCGCGGAAGAAATGCGCGAGGCGCGGGCCGAGCGGGGCACCCCCGGAGATCGCGGCCGTGCACCGGCCGCCCAGCGCCGCCCGCAGCTTGCCGAACACGAGCCGGTCGAAGAGCCAGTGCCGGAGCCGGAGCACCGCGCCCGGGCCGCCGGGCCGGTCGAGCGCCTGGCTGTAGGCGATCGCGACCTGCTCGGCCCGGTCGAAGATCGCCCCCTTGCCGTCGGCGTGCGCGCGCTGCTTGGCGCCGTTGTAGACCTTCTCGAAGACCCGCGGGACGGACAGCACGAACGTCGGCCGGAACGCCTGCAGATCGGGGAGGAGGCTCGCCACGTCCGCGGTGTGCCCCATCCGCACCCGGGCCTGCACGGCGCCGAGCTGGATCAGCCGGGCGAACGAGTGCGCGAGGGGCAGGAACAGCAGGGTCGACGCACCCTCGTGGAAGAGCTGGTGCAGTCCGGGGATCGCGTTGGCGGTGTCGGCGTACATGTTCCGGTGGCTCAGCAGGCAACCCTTGGGGCGGCCCGTCGTACCGCTGGTATAGATGATCGTTGCGAAGTCGTCCGCGCGTACCGCCCGCCGCCGGGCCTCGACCGTGGCGACCTCGACGCTCGCGCCGGCGGCGCGCAACCGGTCCAGGTCCCCGGCCGGGCCGGCGTCGGCCTCGATCTGCCAGAGCTGCACGAGGTCCGGCAGCCGGTCCCGGACGCCCGCGACGATCGCCCGGTGCGTCCCGGCCTCCACGAAGCAGGCCGCGGCGCCGGAGTCCTTCAGGATCCACTCGACCTGCTCGGCGCTGGACGTCTCGTAGATCGGTACGGAGACCGCACCCGCCACCCAGATGGCGTAGTCGAGCAGCGTCCACTCGTACCTCGTCTTGCTCATCAACCCCACCCGGGCACCGGGTGCGAGGCCGGCGGCCACCAGCCCGCGGGCGACCTCGACGACCTCGGCACGGAACTGCGCGCACGTCACGTCCTGCCAGCCGGCGGGCGTACGGCGGGCGAACTGGACGGCGTCCGGCGCGATCTCGACGTTGTCCCACACCGGGTCGGTCAGGTTCGCGGCATCGCCCACCGTGACGAGCTGAGGTACGGAGAACTCGTGCACCCTCGCAACGTACCCGGCGGTGGGCCGGATCCGCCCGCGGGACACGGTAGCCTGCGGACATGCCGGACAGCTCGAGCCAGTCGATCGTCATCGACGCCCCGCCGGACCGGATCGCCGCGGTGATCTGCGACTTCGCCCGCTACCCGGAGTGGGTGTCGGCCGCCAGGTCGGTCGAGGTGGTCGAGGAGTACGAGGACGGGTACGCCAGCCGGGTGCGGTTCGTGCTGGACGCGGGCGTGGTGCAGGACGACTACACGCTGGCGTACGAGTTCGCCGAGGACATCTCGCGGATCGAGTGGCACCTGGTCCAGCCGTCGCGGATGCAGCGCAGCCAGGTCGGGTCGTACGACCTCGTCGCCAACGACGACGGCACGTCGACGGTCACGTACACGCTCGAGGTCGAGCTGTCGATCGGGATGCTGGGGATGTTCAAGCGCAAGGCGGAGAAGATAATCATGGACACGGCACTGCGTGAGCTCAAGCGCCGCGTGGAGTCGACGCCCCACTGAGTCCACAGTAGACAGGAAGGCAGCGTCATGCCAGGAACCGCCCGCGACGAGGCCGAACGGCTGGTCGCCGCGGCGCTCGGCGCCGTGTCGGTGGCCGCTCGCGGCACGGC
Source organism: Micromonosporaceae bacterium (assembly GCA_016880465.1). GTDB lineage: Bacteria > Actinomycetota > Actinomycetes > Mycobacteriales > Micromonosporaceae > EFPC-2. Next base: position 112 of record JAEHDK010000763.1, on the reverse strand, counting down.
CGGTCAGATCGCGACCGGCAGCGCGGAGTGCTGCGTGTGCCCGGTCTGCCGGGTGATCGCGGCCATGCGGGAACCCGATCCGGACCTCGCCGAGCGGCTGGCGTCCGGCGCG
>JAEHDK010000762.1 GCA_016880465.1 Micromonosporaceae bacterium | reverse complement strand
GGGCGCGCGCGACCAACTCGCTTTGCTCTGGCGGCTGCTCTTCGCCGCGGAGCCGTCCGCTCTCGAAATGGAACGCAGCTTGATCTACCTGGCGGAACAAACCGAGACACTCCGCGCCGTCGCCTCGACGAGCAGCACGCCTCGGATGTTGGGCAGGAACCCGCGGTACCACACGAACTCCTTGACCCGCAAGGCGGGCGGATGGTCCAGCGCGGTACCCGCCGGCGCGGCGGCGAGCGCCCGTTCGTACCCGGCGAGGCCGATCCGGTGGCCCAGCCACCACGCGATCACGCCGCCCGCGGTGCTGCCGATCGCCAGCGCGACGACGGCGACCGGCCCGCGTACCCGGCGACCGAGCGTCCACGCGGCGAAACCGGCCAGCAGGCCGAAGCCGAGACCGAGCAGCAGGAACCAGCCGTCGCCGGCCACGAACTGCTCCGGCGCCGCATCAGCGGGCAGCAGGCCGCCGTCGACCTTCACCACCGGGATCGCCGGTGCGAGAACCGACCAGAGCAGGCCGTACGGGACGCCGAGCCCGGCCGCCACCCCTACGACCACGACGAGACCGGCCAGCACGGCACCGACCGGCGTGCGGGACCGGGCCGGCAGGGCGCCCGGCACGAGCGACGGCGGCGGCCCACCGTTGGACGAGGGGGCGTTCATATGTCGATCCTGTCACGACCCGCCGTTGACCGCGGCTGGGCCCAGCAGGGCCTTGAGGTCGGCCATCAATGCGGTGGTGGGTGCGACCCGCGCCGGACCCAGCCGCAGGATGGTGGCCCGGCCGCCGTTGACCAGCTTGAGGTGCACCTCCGCGGGACCCGGGTGGCTGGCCAGCACCTCGCGCAGCCGCTCGACCAGCTGCGGTGTGCACCGGGCCGGCGGCAGCGCGAGGACCACCGGCTTCACCTCGTCCGGCGCGGTGATATCGGGCAGCGACAGATCCATCGCCATCAGCCGCGGCACGTCGTCGCGCCGGTCGACCCGGCCGCGCACGAGCACGATCGCGTCCTCGGCGATGTACTGGCCGACCAGCTCGTACGTGTTCGGGAAGAACAGCACCTCGACCGCGCCTTCCAGGTCCTCGAGAACGGCCGACGCCCAGGCCCGACCCTGCTTCGTGATGCGCCGCTGTACGCCGGACAGGATGCCCGCCAGCGTGAGCACCTGGCCGTCCGGGACGGTGCCCTCCTCGCCGAGGGTCGCGATCGACATGTCGGCCGCTCCCGCCAGCACGTGTTCGAGGCCGAACAGCGGATGGTCGGACACATAGAGGCCGAGCATCTCGCGTTCGAACATGAGCCGATCGGGCTTGTCCCACTCCTGCATGGGGATCGGCGGTGTCACCACCAGACCCGCGCCGGCCACCCCGTCGGTGTCGCCGAACAACGCGCCGAACAGGTCGTACTGGCCGACGGCCTCGTTGCGCTTCTGGTCCAGGAAGGCGTCGATCCCATCGGCGTGCACGGCCAGCAGGCCACGGCGCGGGTGCCCGAGCGAGTCGAACGCGCCGGCCTTGATCAGCGACTCGATCGTCTTCTTGTTGCAGACGACCGCGTCGACCTTGCGCAGGAAGTCGTAGAAGTCGACGTACCGGCCCTGCTCACGGCGGCATCGCATGATCGACTCGACGACGTTGGTGCCGACGTTCCGGACCGCGGCCAGCCCGAAGCGGATGTCCTCGCCGACCGCGCCGAACCGGGCATTGGACTCGTTCACGTCCGGTGGCAGCACCTTGATGCCCATCCGGCGGCATTCGGCCAGGTACACCGCGGAGCGGTCCTTGTCGTCGCCGACGCTCGTCAGCAGGGCCGCCATGTACTCCGCCGGGTAGTTGGCCTTGAGGTACGCGGTCCAGTAGCTGACCATGCCGTACGCGGCGGAGTGGGCCTTGTTGAACGCGTAGTCGGAGAACGGGACGAGGATGTCCCAGATCGTGGTGATCGCCAGGTCGGAGTACCCGTTGGCGCGCATCCCGTCGGCGAACGGTACGAACTCCTTGTCGAGGATCTCCTTCTTCTTCTTGCCCATCGCCCGGCGCAGCAGGTCGGCCTTGCCGAGCGAGTAGCCGGCCAGCGTCTGCGCGATCGCCATGACCTGTTCCTGGTAGACGATCAGCCCGTAGGTGTCGCCGATGATGTCGGCCAGCGGCTCGGCCAGCTCCGGGTGGATCGGCACGATCGGCTGCTGGCCGTTCTTGCGCAGCGCGTAGTTCGTGTGCGAGTTCGCGCCCATCGGGCCCGGCCGGTACAGCGCGCCGACCGCGGAGATGTCGTCGAAGTTGTCCGGCTTCATCAGCCGCAGCAGCGTGCGCATCGGACCACCGTCGAGCTGGAACACACCGAGGGTGTCGCCCCGGGCCAGCAGCTCGTACGTGGCCTTGTCGTCCATCGGTAGCTCTTCGAGGATCAGGTCGATGCCCCGGTTGTCGCGGATCGCGACGAGGCAGTCGTCGAGCACGGTGAGGTTGCGCAGCCCCAGGAAGTCCATCTTGAGCAGGCCGATGGACTCGCACGCGCCCATGTCGAACTGGGTGATCACCGCGCCGTCCTGGTCGCGCCGCCAGATCGGGATCACGTCGACGAGCGGTTCGCGGGACAGGATCACACCGGCCGCGTGGACGCCCACCTGGCGCTTGAGTCCCTCCAGTCCGCGGGCGGTGTCGACGACCTTCTGTACGTCGGCCTCCCCGTCGTAGAGCCGGCGGAACTCCACGGCCTCCGGGTACCGCGGGTGCTGCGGGTCGAAGATGCCGCTGAGCGGGATGTCCTTGCCCATCACCGTGGGCGGCATGGCCTTGGTGATCCGGTCGCTGAGCGCGAACGGGTAGCCCAGCACGCGGGCGGCGTCCTTGATCCCCGCCTTGGCCTTGATCGTGGCGTACGTGACGATCTGCGCGACCCGCTCCTCGCCGTACTTCTCGGTGGCGTAGCGGATCATGTCGCCGCGCCGGCGCTCGTCGAAGTCGAGATCGATGTCGGGCATCGACACGCGCTCGGGGTTGAGGAACCGCTCGAAGATCAGACCGTACGCGAGCGGGTCCAACTCGGTGATCCGCAGCGCCCAGGCGATCAGCGCACCGGCCGCCGAGCCACGCCCGGGGCCGACCCGGATGCCCTCCTGCCGGGCGTGCTCGCAGAGGTCGGCGACCACGAGGAAGTAGCCGGGGTAGCCCATCTGGCAGATCACGTCGAGTTCGAACTCGGCCTGCTTGCGATACGTCTCCGGCATCTCCCGGCCGGCGAACCGCCGCCCGAGGCCGCGCCAGACCTCGGACCGCAGCCAGGACTCCTCGGTCTCGCCGGGCGGAACGGGGAACTGGGGCAGCAGGTTCCGCGAGGCGAACACCGGCCCGTAGTCGCCGATCCGCTCGGCGATCTCCAGCGTGTTGTCGCAGGCGCCGGGCACCTCGGTGTCCCACAGCGCCCGCATCTGGTCTGCCGGCTTGAGGTAGTAGTCCCGCCCGTCCAGCTTGAACCGCTTCGGGTCGGCCATCGTCGAGCCGGACTGCACGCAGGTCAGCACCTCGTGGGCGGCGGCGTCGCCGGCGTAGGTGTAGTGCAGGTCGTTCGTCGCGACCGGCTTCAGCCCGAGCCGGCGGCCGAGCCGCAGCAGGTCGGCTCGGACCCGGGTCTCGATGTCGAGCCCGTGGTCCATCAGCTCGAGGTGGAAGTTGTCCGGCCCGAAGATGTCACGCAGCTCACCCGCGGCCGCGCAGGCCTTCTCGTAGTCACCGATCTTCAGCCAGGTCTGCACCTCGCCGGAGGGGCAGCCGGTCATCCCGATCAGCCCCCGCCCGTAGCGGTGGAGCAGCTCCCGGTCGGCGCGCGGCTTGTAGAAATAGCCCTCGAGGCTGGAGTACGACGCGAGCCGGAACAGGTTGTGCAGGCCCTGTGCGTCGCCGGCGAGCATGGTCAGGTGTGTATACGCCCCGCCGCCGGAGACGTCGTTCTCGCCGCCCTCGGCCCAGCGCACCCGGGTGCGCTCGAACCGCGAGGTGCCGGGCGTCAGGTAGGCCTCGATACCGATCACCGGCTTGATGCCGGCCGCCGCGGCGTGCTGGAAGAAGTCGTACGCGCCGTAGAGGTTGCCGTGGTCGGTGACGGCGAGGGCGGGCATGCCCAAGCGGGCCGCCTCGCCGAACAGGTCACGGAGGCGGGCGGCCCCGTCGAGCATCGAATACTCAGTGTGTACGTGCAGATGTACGAACGAGTCGCCCACGGCATCCGAGCCTAGCCGCCCACCCCGACAATCCCCACGTTTGCGCGACCGGCGTGCCCGGTGTTGTTCGCCGCGCCGGCGCCGGGCTGCGCGGCCGGAGTTACCGTGCGAACGGCTCGACCATCACCGCGGTCGCGCGCAGCCAGGCGCGGCGGGTCTCCGCGGCGAGCATCGAGTACTCGATCGAGGAGCCGGTCTCCAGCATCGCGTCGTACGGTACGACGACGACGGCCCGGGTGCGGGTCGCGAAGTGCCTGCTCAGATCGTCGAGCAGCGGTGCCGGGCCCGGGGTCGAGCAGGAGAGCAGCGTCACGGCGTTGGCGACCAGGTCGACCATGCCCATCTCGACGAGCAGGTCGAGCATCCAGTCGGCGGTGAACGCCGCATCTTCGCGCGGCACCGTGGTCACGACCAACTGGTCCGCGGCCTGCAGGACCGTCTTCCAGTTGGGGCTCTCGACGTTGTTGCCGGTGTCGACGCACACTACGTCGTGGGTACGGCAGAGCAGCTCGAGCACCCGGCGGACGGTGTGCGTGTCGAGCCGTTGGGCGAACCGCGGGTTCTCCTCGCCGGCCAGTACGTCGTAGGACCCGTCGGACGCGTGCCGCAGGTAGTCGTCGAGCTGCTCGGTCAGCGCGACGCCCACCGAGTTCTCCACCTGCGCCAGGTCGCTGACGAGATGCCGGATCGTCCGGGCGTGCCGGGCGCTGCCGGCGCGCAGGCCCAGCGTGCCGCGCAGCTCGTTGTCGTCCCAGGCGAGGACCCCGCGGCCGCGGATGCTGCCGATCGTCGCCGCGGCCAGCACGGTCGCGGTGGTCTTGTGTACGCCGCCCTTCGGGTTGGCGAACGCGACCACCCGCGGTCCGCCGAGGTCCTTGCGGAGCACGGCGACGTGATTGTCGCCGCGGCCGTTCGGCTGCGCCTCGCGCCACTCGATCGTGCCCGAGAAGCCGCCGCTGCGGCCGTCGACGATCCCGGCCGGGCGTGGCGGTCGCGCCGTCGGAATCTGCGGATGCTCGCCGGTGCGGCCGCCGAGCAGGGCGCGGTCCAACAACACGCGCCAGCGCGGGCCCGGCTCGGCAGCCTGCCCCCAACCGGCCTCGGTGCGCTCCACGCTGGCCCTCTCCGCCTGCCTCGTGCCGACAGGCTACGAGCCACACCTTATGCGGCCCGGGCTCGCGGTCCCATCCGGCCGTTGGCTGATTGACCCGAGCACCGGGGTACGGCCCGGCCGGGCGCTGCCGGGTGCGTCAGCCGGTCCGGACCCCGTCGGCAGCCTGCCGCAGCACGTCCAGCGCGGCCGCAAGATCAGCCGGGTACGCGCTGACGAACACGACCGGCTCGCCGGTGGCCGGATGGGCGAAGCCCAGTTCGCGAGCGTGCAGCCACTGCCGGTTGAGCCCGAGCCGGGCGGCGAGCGTGGGGTCGGCGCCATAGGTGAGATCGCCGACGCAGGGGTGCCGCAGCGCCGCGAAATGCACCCGGATCTGATGCGTACGGCCCGTCTCCAGCCGCACGTCCACCAGGCTCGCGGCCGGGAAGGCCTCCAGCGTCTCGTAGTGGGTGATGCTGGGCCGGCCGCCGGACACGACGGCCCAGCGGTAGTCGTGTGTCGGATGGCGGTCGATCGGTGCGTCGATGGTGCCGCGCAGCGGATCGAGGATGCCCTGCACCAGCGCGTGGTACCGCTTGTCGATCTCGCGGGACTTGAACGCCCGCTTCAGTACGGCGTACGCCCGCTCGCTCTTGGCGACCACCATCAGGCCCGTCGTGCCGACGTCCAGCCGGTGTACCACGCCCTGCCGCTCGGCCGCGCCGCTCGTCGCGATCGTCTGCCCCATCGCGGCGAGCCCGCCGAGCACGGTCGGACCGGTCCAGCCGGGGCTGGCGTGGGCGGCGACGCCGACCGGCTTGTCCACGACGACGATGTCGTGGTCGGCGTACACGATGACCAGACCCTCGACCGCGGCAATCTCCACTGTGGATGCGGTCGGCGGCGGTGGCAGGATCACCTCGAGCCAGGAGCCGCCGGTCACCTTGTCCGACTTCGGCCGCGGCACGCCGTCGACGAACGCGTCGCCCGCCTCCACCAGCCCGGCCGCGGCGGTACGGGACAGCCCGAACAACCGCGAGATGGCTTGATCCAGCCGCATGCCGTCCAGCCCGTCCGGGACCGGGAGCGAACGCCGCTCCCCGGCGGGCCGGCCGGCCTCAGCTCCGGTCACGGTCGGAGCCCCGGACCCGGGTACCGTCCCGGCGCCGGCCGGTCAGCTCCAGCAGGATCGCGAGCACGACGCCGCAGACCAGAGCCGAGTCAGCGACATTGAAGATGGCGAACGCCTGCCCGTGGTCGTCGAACAGGCTGATGAAGTCGACGACGCGGCCGCGGAACGGCCCGGGGGCGCGGAAGATCCGGTCGATGAGGTTGCCGACCGCGCCACCGAACACGAGCCCGAGGGCGACCGCCCACGGCACCGAGCGCAGCCGCCGGGCCATCCAGGCGATCCAGCCGACGACCACGACGGTGACGACCGGAAACACGACGGTGTAGTTGCTGCCGAGGCTGAACGCCGCGCCGCTGTTGCGGGTCAGCACCAGGTACACCGCTCCGCCCAACAGGCGTACCGGCGGCTCCCCGGTGAGCTGCGCCACCGCGAGGTACTTGGCGATCTGGTCGAGCACGAGCGCCAACGCGGCCGTACCCGCGAGGATCGCCAATGCGCCGCGGGTGAACCCGGCCCGGTGCGCCGCGGGCGGCTCGGCCGGTGCGGCCGCCGCCCCGTCGTCCGGTTCGGTCGACGACGCTCCGCTCTGGCTGGTACGCCCGATGTTCAGCGCCGTTCCTCCAACTGCTTGCAGGACACGCAGAGGGTGGCCGACGGGAACGCGGCGAGCCGCTCGACCGGGATCGGATTGCCGCACCGTTCGCACCAGCCGTACTGACCGTCGTCGAGCCGCTCGAGCGCCCGCTCCACCTGGGTGATCCGTTCGAGCAGGTTGTTCGCGAGGGAGATCTCCTGCTCCCGCTCGAACGTCTTCGTACCGGTATCGGCCTGGTCGTCGCCGGCCGAGTCGGTCAGCCGGTCGCGCTGGAGCTCGGCGATCTCCGCCATCGTCTGGTCGTACTCGGTCGACAGCTCGTGCCGCCGGGCCGCGAGGGCGGAGCGGATCTTCTCCGTCTCGGCCGGGGTCCGGGTCGTCTTGGCCGGTACGGGCTTAGCCGCGGTACGGCTCACGGCGGTCTTGGTCTCGGCTGGCTTCGCCATCGTCGCTCCTTTGGCCGCGCTCTCCGCGGCGATCGGCGGGCCCGCGTGGTGGTTCCCGGACGGCTCCGCTGCCGCCGAGGTCCCCGGACGCCGCTGCGCTTGCGTGTTCCTGGTCGCCGGAGCGACCTTCGCGGCCGACGTCGACGTGCTGGCCGAGGCCGACTTCGCCGGCGCGGTCCTACCGGCCGGAGCCTTCTTTGCCGGGGGCGCCGTGGCCGGTGCCGGCGCCGTGGCCCGTGCCGGCGCCGGGGACTTCCCGGCCGGCGCCGCCTTGGTGGTCCTCGCGGCCGGCTTGGTCGGGGTCGCTGCCTGTGCACCGGTGGACTTCGCCGCGGACGCCATGCTCTTGCCGGCGGGGGTGGCCTTCGCACCCGCCGAGGTCCTCCCGGTGGCCATGGGCTTCGCGGGGGGAGCCGCCTTCGCCGACTTCGCGGGCGCCGCCTTCGCCGTCTTCGCGGGCGCCGCGGGTGCGGTCGCCGCGGTCTTCGCCGCTGCGGACCTGGCCGACTTCGCCGCCGGCTCGGCCGGGGCCGGCTTCGCGGCCGGTGCACTCCGGGCCGAAGCCGCGGTCTTCGCCGAGCGGCCGGCTGAGGCGTTCGTCACGGACCCCTCCCTCGCTGCGGCGGCGCCCTTCGTGGTGGCGCGGGCCGCGGTCGTGCTGGTCGCTGCCCTCCGGGCGGCCTGGGCCCGCTCGGCCATCTCGTCCCCCACATGCAAAACGGGCGCGCGGCGGGGCGCCGCGCACTCCAGAGGTTGGCAAGGATACGGAACGTACGGACCTCCGACAAACATGCCACACCTTGTTACCCGAATTGGCATAGCCGCTCACCTCGCGGCAGGTCTCATTCCGGCCGGTTCGCGCCGTCCTCGTCGAACCACCGGGCGAGCCGCCCGCGACGGCTCACCGCGCGCAACCGGCGCTCGGTCGCGTCCCGTACGGGGGCCGTCGCGACGATCAGCATGCTGTCGCCGGTCCGCAACCGGGTGTCGTGGTCCGGTACGAACCCCGTACCGCCGCGGACGATCAACGTGACCACCGCGCCGACCGGTAGGCGCAGCTCGTCCAGGTACACCCCGGAAAGCCGGGAGCCCGGCTCGATCTCCAGCTGCAGCAGGTCCGCGCCCATCCGGGTGAGCGGGGCGGTCTCCACGGTCAGTTCGGTGGCCTCCGCCGGCGCGGTCACCCCGACCGCCCGGGCGACCCGCGGCAGCAGCCCGACCTGGACGAGCGTGAACACGACGACGAGGACGAACACCGCATCGAACAGCGCAGCGGCGCCGGGCACCCGTAGCGACAGCGGGATCGTGGCGAGCACGATCGGTACCGCGCCCCGCAGCCCGGCCCAGGACAGGAACGCCTGGGCCCGCCAGCCGATCCGGAACCCGGTCGCGCTGATGGACACCGACAGCGGCCGGGCCACCAGGACCAGAGCCAGCCCGACGGCGAGCGCCGGCAGCACCGCCTCGTCCAGCCGCTTCGGCGACACGAGCAGGCCGAGGAGTACGAACAGCCCGATCTGCGCCAGCCAGGCCAGGCCGTCGGCGAAGCCGAGCACCGCCTGCCGGTGCGGCAGCCGGGCGTTGCCGAGCACCACGCCGGCGACGTAGACGGCGATAAAACCGGAGGCGTGCAGGACCGATCCGGCCGCGTACGCGAGCGCGGTCAGCCCGATCGTGGTGATCGGGTACAGTCCCGCCGCCGGCAGCGCGGCGCGCCGCATCACCCAGGCGCCGAGCCAGCCGACCACGCCGCCGAGCAGGGCGCCGGCGCCCAGCTCGTACGCCATGATCAGGCCCTCGTACCACCACGGGTGGCCGCCCAGTTCGCCGGTGGACAGGAGCACGACGAGCAGGACGGCGGCCGCGTCGTTCATGCCGGACTCGGCCTCCAGGGTGGCGACCAGCCGCGGCCGCAGCCTGAGCCGGCGCAGCGTGGAGAACACGGCGGCCGCGTCGGTCGGGGAGAGCACTGCGCCGTAGATCAGCGCAAGTCGCCAGTCGATGCCGACCGCGTAATGCGCGATGGCGCCCACCACCGCCGTACTGACCAGCACGCCGATCGTCGACAGCACGGTGGCGATGCCGAGCACCGGGCGCAGCGTCGCCCACCGCGCGGTCAGGCCGCCCTCCGCGACGATCACGACCAGAGCAAACGTGCCGAGGGTACGGGTGAGCTCGACGTTGTCGAACCGGATGCCCAGCCCGGCCTCGCCGATCGCCACGCCGATGGCGAGGTAGACCAGGAGGCTGGGTACCCCGAGGCGCATCGACAACCGGACCGCGCCCACCGCCACCAGCAGCACCGCCGCGGCGATGAGCAGCGCGACGTCGAGTTGGCCGGTCACCGTTGATCGTCACGCAGGGCGGCGACCCGGTCGGCGAGGTCGGGCGGCGGATCCTCGACGGCGAACAGCTTGTTCCGGCTGGTCTCCCCGGACCGCAGGACAACGGCGGCCGCGGGCAACCGCAGGGCGCTGGCCAGCGCGCGGCGGGCGGCCTCGGTGGCCCGTCCAGCCACTGCGGGCGCGTTGACGGCGATCACTACGGCCGGCCCGAGCGGGCCGTCGTACCGGCCACCCACCGCGGTACGGGATGAGCCGGGCCGTACCCGCACCGGAATCGTGCAAGGCGCCCGGGGGTCGGTCACCGGCGCCGTCCCTAGATCCGGCGCGGCTCGGCCAGCAGGGCGCTGTCGGGCGCGCAGAGGCCGCACGGCGTGAAGCCGAGCTCGATGGCCTCGGACACCGGCAGCGCCTCGCTGTCCCGGTGGTGCAGGTGCGCGCAGCCGGCCAGGTGGTACCGCGGCCGCGAGTCGACCACCAGCACCTCGGTCGCGAGGCGGGCGACGCGCGCCGCGTCGGCCGGGGAGATCTGCTGCGCCGGCGGCTCGTCGGGCGGATCCTCGCCCGGGAGGTCGCCGTCCGCGTCGCCGTCGACCAGGTCACCGTCGAGCGCATCGCGGTGCAGTGCGGCGCGGTCGGCTGGCCCGCCGGCTTCGGCGTCGCCGTCTGCCGCGGCGGGGCCGGCGCTGGCCGGGTCGACGGCCGCCACGACCCGGTCGGGATCACCGTCGGTCCCGTCCAGCAAACCATCAGCCGCGGTCGTCGGGCGGCGCGCGGCCCGGTCGTCGTACCCCACCCCGAACTCGCGACTCGACCGCCCGGCGGGGACCCGTACCCGCGACGGCCCGTACGCCTCGTGATCGGACGTGGCGTCCAGCCGCTCGTCGAACTCGTCGTGCTCGGCCATCCGGCTGCCCGTGGCTGCGGCCTGCCGAGCCCCCACGACAAGCGCGATGGCCGCGAGCAGGCTCGCCGCGATCGAGCTGACGAGCAGCGGGTTGGACCCCTGGGCCAGACCGGTGCCCAGCAGGACGACCGCCACGAGGATGAGCAGCAAGCTTCCGACTATCACGGCTCACCCCCTGCCGGCGCGGTGGCCGGCGACCTAGCGACCCGGCGACTCAGCGGCCAGCGCCGTCGAGTCCCGGGCGCCCGCCGTACGAGCCACCGAGACCGGCGGCCGCGAGACCACCGGAGCCGCCGCCGCCGCCGGAGCGGTTGCCTTCGCCGGCTCCCCGGGTCATCTCCGCCTCCAGGCTCTGGCTGCGGCCCTCGAGGTCGCGCAGCTGGCTCTCCAGGTACGCCTTGAGCCGGGTGCGGTACTCCCGCTCGAACTGCTTGAGCGTCTCGATGTGCTGCTGCAGTGCCGAGCGCTTGGCGTCGAGGCCGCCCATGGCCTCCTGGTGCCGCTGCCGGGCGTCGCGTTCGAGCGCGTCCGCCTTGGCCCGCGCCTCGCGGGTGACCTCCTCGGCCTTCGACCGCGAGTCGGTGAGCAGCTTGTCGGCCTCCCGGCGGGCGTCGTTGACGTGGTCGTCCGCGGTCCGCTGGGCCATCATCAGCACGCGCAACGCCTGCTGCTCGCCGTCGCCGCCGACCGGTCCGCCCTGGGCCCGGATCTGCTCCAGCTCGGCCTGCATCGCGCGGGCCGCCTGCTCGGCCTGGGCCTTGTCCCGCGATATGCGGTCCATCTGGGACTTGAGCTCGGCGTTCTCCGCGGCGAGCCGCGAGTCGGCGCCGGGACCCACCGGGCCGCCACCCCGGCCACCGCCGCCCCGCTCCAGCTGCGCCCGCAGTTCGTTGTTCTCCTCGATCAGACGGGCGAGCTCGCGCTCGACCTCGTCCAGGAAGGCGTCGACCTCCTCCTCGTCGTACCCCCGCTTGCCGATCGGGGGCTTCTTGAACGCGACGTTGTGGACGTCGGCCGGGGTCAGCGGCATCGAAACTCCTCGGGTCAGTTGCGGCCGCGACGGTCGCTGGTCAGCGGCTGTTCGTGGCGCTGATCAGCGGCCCTACTACGAGAGACATGAGCACGTACAGGATAACCAGCAGCACGAGGGAGGCCAGGTCGACGCTCACGGTACCAAGTCGTAAAGGTGGGATCACTCGCCTCAACGCCTTGAGGGGCGGGTCGGTGACGCTCCAGACGACCTCCAGTGTGGCGGCGGCCCCGCGACCGGGGCGCCACCGGCGCCCGAACTGCATCACGTATCCCATCACAAACCTGACGAACAGCGTTACCAGGAAGAAGTACAGCGCCAGGTACACGACTTGGAAGACGATGGATAACACGCCCGACGGGTCCCCTAGCTCTGGTTGAAGAACCCGCCCTCGGCGATCTTGGCCTTGTCCGCGTCGGTGACCTGGACATTGGCCGGTGAGAGCAGGAATACCCGGTTGGTCACCCGCTCGAAGTTACCACGGAGGCCGAACACCAGTCCGGCCGCAAAGTCGACCAGCCGCTTGGCGTCCGCCTCGTCCATCTCGGTGAGGTTCATGATCACCGGTACGCCCTCCCGGAAGTGCTCACCGATCGTCCGGGCCTCGTTGTACGTCGTGGGGTGGAGGGTCGTGATCTGGTACCGCCGGTCGTCATCGTCGGCCACGGCCCGCTCCCGGGGTCGCACCTGCGGAGCCAGGGCGAGGTTGTCGCGGGTGGCGAACCCGCCGGACGCGAAGCCGGCCGCCGTGCTGCCCGTCCGGCCGATCGACCGGACGCTGGCCCGGTCGGCCCGGACCGGATCGCGGTCGGACAGCCGGTCCGCCGTCCGCGCACGCGGCAGCACCGGCGGGTCGTCGGCCTCCTCGTCCTCGTCGCCGAACTCGTCGACCGAGCCGGAGCCGCGGTACCCGTGGTCGCGGTACCGGTCGTCGTAGCCGCGGTCGTCCTCGTCCTCGATGAGGCCGAGCCACACCCCCGCGCGCCGCAGAGCACTCACGTCGCCGCCTCGCTTCGCTCGGCAACGCCACTCGCGCGCACGACTGAACCAGTGACCGTGCCCATGGTCCGCGCGCTGCACTCACTCACGTCGCCGCCTCGTCCTGAAACCACATAAATGTAGTTTGGCCGCCGGCGTCAGGCTACCCCACCGGTACCCGGTTTCCGAGAATGGCGCTGCCGATGCGCACATGTGTCGCGCCATGGGCGATCGCCGGTTCCAGGTCGCCGCTCATGCCGGCCGAGATGGCGGTCGCCGCCGGGTGCGCGGCGCGTACGGCGGCCGCGACCTCGGCCAGCCGCTGGTACGCCGGGCCCGGCGGTACGCCCAGCGG
>JAEHDK010000015.1 GCA_016880465.1 Micromonosporaceae bacterium | reverse complement strand
CGGCACCCCGCCGGCGTAGCACGTCGCCGAGCGAGCGCCGCTGCATCGCCCGGATCGCCGCGGCCCGGAGCCACCGGCCGGGCGGGGCGTCGCCGAGCCCGGCGATCTGTGCCTCGTACCCCATGAGCCCCACGAGCCGGAACCCAGGACGGCCGGCGACCTGCGCGGCGAGCGCGCCCACCCGCTCCGGCTCGTGCAGCGGCGAGCGGCGCACCCCGACGTGCAACGAACCGAGGGGCCGCCACGAGGCATCGAGGTCGAGGCAGACCCGCAGCACCGGCCGGGCGCCGGGGGCGACCGTCGCGTCGACGAGGTCGAGCTGCTCGGTCGAGTCGATCATCAGGGTGATCGCCGCGGCGAGCGCGGGGTCCGCGGCGAGCTCGGTCAGGGCGCCCCGCTCGGACGTGGGGTAGCCCACCACCGCGTCGTCCGTCACACCGGTCCGCACCAGCCAGATCGCCTCGGTCAGGGTGTACGCGAGGACGCCGCGCCAGCCGGGCCCCGCCAGCACCCGCGCCAGCAGTGAGCGGCAGCGCACCGACTTGCTCGCCACCCGGATCGGCTTGCCGGCCGCCCGCGTGACCAGCGCCTCCGCGTTCGCGTCGAAGGCGGCCAGGTCCACGATCGCGCAGGGTGGATCCAGCGCGGCGGTGGCGAGGTCGTACCGGGCACGGGCCGCATCCAGCGCGGGGTCCGCTTCCAGGGGCATGCCGAACATCCTCGCATCGCCGCCGGTGGCCCAGCGGTGGCCCGGCGGTGCGTCGGTTTCTCAGGTGAATGTCAGGGTGGGGGTGATCGGATACCCAGCTAGAGTGAACGGCGAGCACCGGCGGCTTGAGCACGCCGGAAGTGCCACCTCGTCGGGCGAGATGGTCGGGCATCCGGAGGTACGGGCATCGCTAAGAAGGTGAACGGGGGAGCGAGGGGCGGCGGCGGTCGGCCGCCGGGCCTCCCGCCGTCTCCGCTGACCACCCCGACTGCGGTTGATTTGTCGGGGTTTGCCGCGCTTAACGCCATTCTACGAATACGGCCGTTCCGGCGGCTGTGGCTCGTCCTCGGCATGGCCTCGCTCGGTGACTGGCTGGGCCTGCTGGCCACCGCCACCTTCGCCAGCGCGCAGGTCTCCGGCGACGCGGCCAAGGGCTTGGCCTTCGGCTCGGTGATCGCGGTCCGGCTGCTCCCCGCGCTGCTCCTGGGCCCGGTGGCCGGGGTGCTCGCGGACCGGTTCGACCGGCGGTACACGATGGTCGTCTGCGACCTGCTGCGCTTCGTCCTGTTCGGGTCGATTCCGGTCGTCGCGCTGTTCACCGCCAACGCCGCGGCGACGATCGGCTGGGCGGCGATCGCCACCTTCTTCATCGAGACCGTGACGATGATCTGGATACCGGCCAAGGAGGCCGCGGTACCCAACCTGATACCGCGGGCCCGCCTCGAGAAGGCCAACCAGCTCACGTTGATCACCACGTACGGGCTGACTCCGGTCCTCGCCGCGGGTCTGCTCGCCGGGATCAACGCGGTCGTGGTCGCCACCGCGACGACCCCGCCGACCGGCGCCATCGCGTCCTCGATCGCGCTCTACTTCAACGCGTTCTCGCGGCTCGTGACCGCGGTGGTGGTGCTGTTCGGCATCAAGGAGATCAGTGGGCGGGACCTGGCCCACCGCGACTCGACCACCGGGCTGCTGCGCCAGTTCATCGACGGCTGGCGGTACGTGGCGAGGACGCCGCTGGTACGCGGCCTCGTGCTGGGCATCCTCGGCGCGTTCGCGGGCGGCGGCGTCGTGGTCGGTACGGCGCAGTTCTACGCGAAGTCGCTCGGCGGCGGCGACTCCACGTTCTCGATCCTGTTCGGGGTGCTGTTCATCGGGCTGGGGCTGGGCATCGCGTTCGGACCGCGGCTCGTCGGCGCGCTGTCCCGCCGCCGCTGGTTCGGCATGTCGATCATGCTGGCCGCGATCTCGGTCGGCGGGCTCGCGGTGTCCTGGCACCTCACCCTCGCCGTGATCGCCACGATGGGCGTGGGCGTCGGCGCGGGGATGGCGTTCCTGTCCGGCACCACGCTGCTCGGCATGGAGGTCACGGACGACGTACGCGGGCGGGTGTTCGCGTTCGTCCAGACCGCCGTCCGCGTCGTGCTCATGTTCGCCATCTCGCTGTCCGGCGTACTGGTCGGCCTCGGTGGCTCGCGCGACGTACAGATCGCCGGGCTCGGTGTCTCCGTGTCCTCGACCCGCCTGCTGCTCCTGGCCGCCGCCATCTTCGGCGCGGCGACCGGGTTCACCGCCCTGCGGCAGATGGACGACAAGCCGGGGGTACCCCTGTTCGCGGACTTCTTCGGCTCGGTCCGCGGCCGTCCGCTCGGCGTACCGGAGGCGGCCGTCCAGGGCGGCGTGTTCGTGGTCTTCGAGGGCGGCGAGGGCGCCGGCAAGTCGACCCAGGTGCAGCGGCTCGGCGCGGCCCTACGCGCCCGCGGCCGCCCGGTCGTGGTCACCCGGGAGCCGGGTGCGACCGAGGTCGGCCTGCGGATCCGCCGGATGCTGCTCGACAGCGGTACGGGGACCGCGCTGGCCCCCCGCGCCGAGGCCCTGCTCTACGCCGCCGACCGGGCGCACCACGTGGCCTCCGTCGTGCGGCCCGCGCTGGCCCGCGGTGCGATCGTCATCAGCGACCGGTACGTGGACTCGTCGCTCGCGTACCAAGGGGCCGGCCGCATCCTCCCGGTCGACGAGGTGTCCTGGCTGTCCGCCTGGGCCACCGGCGGGCTCAAGCCGCACCTGGTGGTGCTGCTCGACATCGACCCGGCGGTCGGCCTGGAGCGGGTCGGCGATCGGGGCGAGCCGGACCGGCTGGAGGGCGAGTCCGCCGAGTTCCACGAGCGGGTCCGTTGCGCGTTCCTCGACCTGGCCGCCGCCGACCCGGCGCGGTACCTGGTGCTCGACGCGTCGCTGCCGCCGAAGGAGCTTACCGACGCGGTGCTCGCCCGGGTCAACCCGCTGCTGCCGCCGGCCAGCGAGCAGCCGTCGTTATCGGACGCCGAGATCGAGTCCATTGTAGACGGTGAACTGGAGCGGCGGCCGACGTGAGCGCAGCGAAGCGCCGCGTCGCATGGGGCGCGCAGCGCAGCGAACCGGGGTTACCGTGAGCGCGTTCGGCTCGCTCGTCGGTCAGGAGTCCGCGGTCGAGACGCTGCGCGCCGCCGCCGCGGCCGCCGACGCGATCGTCCGCGGTGCGCCGGTACGGCCCGGCGCGATGACCCATGCCTGGCTGTTCACCGGACCGCCCGGCTCGGGGCGGTCGGTGGCCGCCCGGGCGTTCGCCGCCGCGTTGCAGTGCGCGACGGGCACCGGGTGCGGTACGTGCGCCGGCTGCCACACCGCGCTCGCCGGTACCCACGCCGACGTCCGGTACGTGGTACCCGAGGGGCTCTCGATCGGGGTCGAGGAGATGCGCGCGCTCGTCCTGCGGGCCGCATCGGCGCCGACCGGTGGCCGGTGGCAGGTCCTGCTCGTCGAGGACGCCGACCGGCTCACCGAGGCGGCCGGCAACGCATTGCTCAAGGCGGTGGAGGAGCCGCCGTCGCGTACGGTGTTCCTGCTCTGTACGCCGTCCACCCACCCGGACGACATCGCCGTGACCATCCGGTCGCGGTGCCGGTTGGTGCCGCTG
Source organism: Micromonosporaceae bacterium (assembly GCA_016880465.1). GTDB lineage: Bacteria > Actinomycetota > Actinomycetes > Mycobacteriales > Micromonosporaceae > EFPC-2. The sequence goes on along the minus strand of JAEHDK010000015.1, from coordinate 61 downwards.
CGCCAACCGCCCGCGACCGCGGTGGCGTCCGTACTGGTCACCCGCGACGGGATCGGGCAGG
>JAEHDK010000761.1 GCA_016880465.1 Micromonosporaceae bacterium | reverse complement strand
CCTGGCCGCGTGCGGCGGCGACGGCGGCACGCCGGTCGACGCGCCGCTCCCCATCGACGCCCCGCCCAACTGCCCGGTCAACGGCGCGATGCCGATCATCATGTCGAACCCTGGCAGCGCGTACGTCGTGAGCGTTCGCCGCTCGACCGCGTCCCACCGCAGCACCGCCTGGGCGCCGGTGTCGATGTTGACCGCCGCCGCCACGAAGACGTCGTGCGGGCCCAGTCCGGCGATGACCGAGCGCGCTGTCTGCGCGATTGGGTCCGGTTCCGCCGTGCGGGCCAGCGTGGACGCGGACCAGGTGAACATCCGACCGCCACCCCCACCCGCGGCCACCACGGTGCTGCCGTCGCCGGTCATCGCCACCTGTACGAGTGAGCCCTTGTCCGCTGCGCCCCGGGCCTGGTGCAGCGCCTGTGGGCTACGGGCCAGAACGGCGAGCAGGTCGCCGCGTGTCTCCCACTCGTCATGCGTACGCATGGCCTGCACCGCGAGCAGTAGTGATCGATCCAAGTCTGGGGTGACCAGGGCCAGCGCACCGAGCCGGCGGGCCAACGCTTCCCGGCCCGCCGTCGTCGCTGCCCGCTGCCGGTCAAGTGCGACCACGGCTGCGCCGGTCGCGACGATGAGTAGCGCCAGCGTGGCGGCCAGCGCGGCACGGAGCCGGCTGCGCCCGCGCGCTAGCCGATCCGCCCGCGCGATCTCCTCGCGCAGCTCCCGATCCGCGGCATCGCGGCTTGCGCTCAGAAAGGCACGCTCTACTTCGGAGAGATCGCCGGCCCAGTCCAGCGCGCCGCTCAGCCGCGCGCCGCGGTACAGCTCCGAGTCTGGGCGCCCGGCATTGGCCCAGTCCAGCGCCGTTGGGGCAAGGTGCCGGCGGAGCGCGCGGCCTCGCTCGTCCTCGGCGAGCCAGCCGGCCAGCCGGGGCCAGAGCGTCAGCGCCGCCTCGTGGGTTACCTCGACGCCTCGTTCGCTTGTCGTGATCAGGCGCCGTGCGACGAACACGTCCAGCGCCCGTACGGTGGCGGGGTCATCGCCGAACTCCGCGCGGGGCACCCGACGGCGTACCACCGTACCGTGTTCATCCGACTCGGCCAGGCGCAGCAACAGGCGCCGCGCCGCCTCTTGTGCCGGCTCGTCAAGGCTTGCGTACGCTGCCTCGCCTAGCCGCGCGACGGCACCGGAGACACCGCCGGCCTGGTGGTATGCGGCGGCGGTGAGTGTCGCGCCGGCGCGCCGCTGCCACACCTCCACCAGCGCGGTCGACAGCAGCGGCAACGCACCCGGCTTATCCCGTACATCGTCAACGATCACCTCGGTCAGCCCTTCCTCGACCCGCAGGCCCACCTGGCGCGCCGGCAGCTCCACGGCGTGCCGGAGCTCCTCGGCACGCATGGGGCCGACCAGCACAGTGCCGTCACCCACCAGCCTCGCGAGCTGTGGATATGCCGCGCAGGCGCCAACGAAGTCGCCGCGCAGCACGACGATGACCCGCACGTCTTCCTGCTGGGTCAGGGCGACCAGGTCGTCAACGTACCCACCGTCGACCTCGCTGGTGAAGACCTCCTCGAACTGGTCCACTACCAGCACACCCGGCCCGTCGATCGCCGGCAGCGGTGTGCCCGGAACGATCGTCCACTGTGGCACGTCGCGGAACTGCGGCAGGACCCCGTCGGCCAGCGCTGGCAGCAGACCCGCCCGCACCAGGGACGACTTGCCGGCACCCGAAGGGCCCACCACGGCGACGAACACGGTGTCTACCAGGCGGGCGCACAAGGCCGCGACGAGCTCGTCCCGGCCATGAAACAAGGCGGCGTCACGCTGCTCGTACGCGGCCAATCCCCGGTACGGGCAAGCGTGCTGGGTGGCCTGCGCTGCCGCGGCCGAGCGCCAGGCCCGCAGCCGAGCCAGGTCGCGGACGCCGGTGGCTACCTCGCTACGAGCCGCGGCCAACGCCAGGCTGGCGGGTGCGGCCTGCTCAACCGCGACGGCGACCCGTCGGGTTGACGCCCGGCCGATGAGCTCAACTGTTAGCCGTTCCACCGCGCCGGGCCAGCCGTCGGCCGCCGCCGCGATCTCGTCGACGACCGCCGCATCGACGTTGCCGGCAATGCGTACGACGACCTGCGCCACCTCCGCCCGGCTCAGCGGCTCGAGCTCGCGGACCGCGCCGGCAGACTCCATGATCGCCCGCCGCACCCGCGGGTTGGCTCGCACCGGGTCGTAGCTGGCGACGT
>JAEHDK010000760.1 GCA_016880465.1 Micromonosporaceae bacterium | reverse complement strand
GACCGGGCGGCGGGCGGCGTTCGCCCAGCGGTGGGCGGGCGCGATGCTGCGTGCGCTCGGCGTCGGGACCGTCGAACGCGGCCGGTTGCCCCGGCCCGCCGCGCTGCTCGTGGCGAACCATGTGTCCTGGTTGGACATCCTGGTCCTGCTCGGCTACCGGCCGATCCGGCTGGTAGCCAAGCGGGAGGTGCGCGACTGGCCGGGGATCGGTCGGCTGGCCGCCGCGACCGGGACGATCTTCATCGACCGGTCCCGGCCAAAGAGCCTGCCCGCGACCGTCGCCGAGGTCGCCGCCGCACTGCGCGCCGGCGCCGTCGTGGCGGCCTTTCCGGAGGGTACGACGTGGTGCGGCCGCCGGTCGGGGCCGTTCCGGCCGGCCCTGTTCCAGGCCGCCCTCGATGCCGGTACGGCCGTCGTGCCCGTCTCGCTGTGCTTCCGGATCGGCGGTGCCACCACCACCGCGGCCGCTTTTCTCGGTGAGGACACGCTCTGGACCAGCCTCCAGCGGATCCTGGCGGTGCGCGGGCTCACGATCGGCCTGACGGCGGCCCCGGCCGTGTACCCCGAGCCGCCGGCCGGACGGCGGGACCTGGCCCGGATCGCCGCCGCAGCGATCGCCCCCACGGCCGAGTAGCATCCGCCTGCCGGGCGGGCACTCGCGATGTATCGCGTTGGTGATACGATACATCGCGATAGTTATCCCCAGGAGGCAGAGATGGCCACGTGGACGGTCAACGGCCCGCAGCGGCTGACCATCGAGGAGCCGGTGACCCGGCTGGACGTGTACCTCGTCGCGGGCCGGCTGAACGTCGTCGGCACGGACGGCCCCGCCCGCGTGGAGATCACTCGAGCCGGCCGCAAGCCGCTGACCGTCGAGTGCGTCGACGGCGTGCTCGCGGTACGGCATCAACGGGTCCGTCGTTGGCCCGGCATCTTCTGGTGGCTCGGCCAGTTCGGCCGCCAGCTGCGGGTCGACGTCTCCGTCGCCGTACCCCGCACCGCGGTGGCGGACCTGCGCCTCATCGACGGCTCGATCGTCGCGTCCGACCTGCGCGCCGGCGCCGAGGTGAACGTGACCTCGGGTCGCATCACGCTGCTCGGGCTCGACGGGCGGGTGAGCGCCAAGCTGGTCTCCGGTCCGGTCGAGGCCGTCGGGGTCGCCGGGGAGCTGACGATGGAGACGGTGTCCGGCGAGCTCACGGTGGCCGACAGCACCGCAGGGCGGGTGTTCGGTACGACCGTCTCCGGCTCGATCACCTGTGACCTCGACAACCCGGCGCACAGCGAGATCCGGCTCAGCACCACGTCCGGGCAGATCACCGTACGGGTCCGCGAGGACAGCGACCTGTCCGTCCACCTGCACTCGACGTCCGGCCGGATCACGAGCGCGTTTCCCGGGCTCACGCCGGACAGCCGGGTGCCGTGGGGGCTCAAGGACATGCGCGGTCAGCTGGGCGCCGGCACCGGCAAGCTCTGGGTCAACAGCACCTCGGGCAGCGTCGCGCTGCTCGCCCGCCCGGTCGACGACGAGGTGGGGCCATGACCGCGGTGTTCAGCCACGGCCGGCTGCGGCTCTACCTGCTCAAGCTCCTGGCCGAGGGGCCCAAGCACGGGTACGAGCTGATCCGGCTGCTGGAGAACCGGTTCCTCGGCCTCTACGCGCCCAGCGCGGGCACGATCTACCCGCGGCTACAGCGGCTGGAGGTGGAGGGGCTCGTCACTCACGCCGCATCCGGCGGGCGGAAGGTGTACGAGATCACCGACGCCGGGCGCGCCGAGCTGCGGGCCCGGTCCGCCGAGCTGGCCGCGCTGGAGTCGGACATCCGGGCCTCGGTGGAGGATCTTGCCGGCCTGGCCAACGAGATCCAGCACGAGGTACGCGGCTCGCTCCGCGACCTCAAGCGCGAGCTCCGGGAGGCCACGAAGGCGACGTCGGCCGGGCGGTACACCGCACCGGCCCGGCCGCGCTGGGCGCCGCCGCCGGCACCGGCCGGTGCGGACCTGCTGGAGGCCCGCCTCGCGGAGTTCACGGCCGAGCTGCGCCGGCTGGTCCGCGGCGTCACCGTGGACGAGACGACCGTACGGGCGGTGGGCCAGGCCCTGGACACGACGCTGGCCGAGCTGCGCCGCATCCTGCGCTGACCGGCCGTACCGCGGCTGGTCGGCGCCGCACAGCGAATTCCCAGGCAAAGTCCAGCGACCGCCAAGTGGCTTCGGCTTGAATGGCGCAATGAACGGTGTGCAGGTCGAGGCGAGGCTGCTCGTGGTCGAGGACGACCCGAACATCCTCGAGCTGCTCTCCGCCAGCCTGCGCTTCGCCGGGTTCGACGTGGCCACCGCGACCACCGGCTCGGACGCCGTGGCCGCGGCCCGCGCCGGCCGGCCCGATCTCGTCGTACTGGACGTCATGCTGCCCGATCTCGACGGCTTCGAGGTGATCCGGCGGCTGCGCGACGGCGGCGTACGTACCCCGGTCGTGTTCCTCACCGCCCGGGACGCCACCGACGACAAGATCCGTGGGCTGACCCTCGGCGGTGACGACTACGTCACCAAGCCGTTCAGCCTGGAGGAGCTGACCGCGCGGATCCGCGCGGTGCTCCGGCGGACGGGCGACCCGACCGAGAAGTCGCCCCGGCTCTCGTTCGCCGACCTCGAGCTCGACGAGGAGACGCACGAGGTGTGGCGCGGCGGCAAGCGGGTCTCGCTCTCGCCGACCGAGTTCAAGCTGCTGCGCTACCTGATGCTCAACGCGGGCCGGGTGCTGTCCAAGGCCCAGATTCTCGATCACGTCTGGAACTACGACTTCCGCGGTGAGGACAACATCGTCGAGTCGTACATCTCCTACCTGCGGCGGAAGGTCGACACGGTCGACCCGCGGCTGATCCACACGCTGCGCGGGGTCGGGTACGTGCTACGCAAACCGGTCTCGTGAACACGCTGCTGCGCCGTACGCCGCTGGGGGTCAAGCTCGTAGCGGCGGTGCTGGCGTTGGTCAGCGTCGCCCTGCTCGCGATCGCGGTCGGCAGCGCGGTGGCGCTGCGCAGCTACCTGGTGGACCGGGTCGAGGACCAGCTCGTGTCCGCCGCCGACCGGATGCGCCAGCTCATCGCGGCCGGTGTCGCCGCCGAGCGGCTGCTCCAGGTCAGCGAGCTGCCGAGCGACTACGTGGTCGCGCTGCCGGCCGGCTCGAGGTGGCTCGTCGCGCGGTACCAGCAGGTACCCGACAAGGACCTACCGGTGCTGCCGGACAACCCGGCGGCCGCCCGCGTCCGGGCCGGCACGCCGTACACCGCCGCGGCCCCCGATGGCACACCGCATTGGCGGATGCTGGTGACCGCGCTGCCCGACAACTCGTCGTTCATCGTCGGCGAGAACTTGTCCGGTGTGGACAATGCACTGGGCCGGCTGATCCGCATCGACATCTATGTCGGGGTCGGCGTGCTCGTCGTGCTGGCGGTCGCCGGCGCCGCCATCGTGCGCCGCAGCCTGCGCCCGCTGGCGGATATCGAACGCACCGCGGCGGCGATCGGTGCGGGGGACCTGGCCCAGCGGGTACCGGACTTCGAGGGCGCCGGCGACCAGCCGCATACCGAAGTCGGCCGGCTGGCCCGGTCGCTGAACGCGATGCTCGCCCAGATCGAGGCGGCCTTCACCGCGCGGGCCGCCTCCGAGACGGCCGCGCTCGGCGCCGAGTCGGCGGCCCGGGATGCCGCGATCGCGGCCTTGGCCTCCGAGGCGCGAGCGCGCCGGTCCGAGGAGCGGATGCGGCAGTTCGTGGCGGATGCGTCGCACGAGCTGCGTACGCCGTTGACGACCATCCGCGGGTTCGCCGAGCTGTACCGGCAGGGCGCCATGCGTACCGAGGAGGAGACGTCCCAGCTGCTGCGCCGGGTCGAGGACGAGGCCGCCCGGATGGGCCTGCTGGTCGAGGACCTGCTGCTGCTCGCCCGCCTCGACCGCGAGCGGCCGCTGGCGCTGGGCCCGGTCGAGCTGCCGGTGATCGCGGCGGACGCGGTGCAGGCGGCCCGCGCGATCGCACCCGACCGTACGGTGACGCTGGAGTTCGCGGACGACGCCGGCCCGCTCGTCGTACGCGGTGACGACGCCCGGCTGCGCCAGGTCGTCAACAACCTGATGACCAACGCGCTCGCGCACACCCCGCCGGGTACGCCGGTCGCGGTCCGGCTCCGCCGCGGTGACGACCGGCTCGCGGTGCTCGAGGTCGCCGACTCGGGTCCGGGGCTCTCGCCGGAGCAGGCGGAACGGGTCTTCGAGCGGTTCTACCGGGCCGACGCGGCCCGTACCCGCCGGGCCGAGGGTCCGACCGGTACCGGCCTGGGCCTCGCGATCGTCGCGGCACTCGTCGCCGCCCACCGGGGCGAGGTCGAGGTCGACAGCCGGCCCGGCGCGGGCGCCACGTTCCGGGTACGCCTGCCGCTGCTCGACACCGCCGAGCTCGACGTCGCCGAGCTCGACGCGGCCGGATGACCATTCCCAGCCAATGCCCAGCGGTATCCCAGGTCCAGCGCAGTCCGATCCGGCAACCTCGAATTCATGACCGAGAACGAGAGCAACCGCCCCGAGGGCGAGCCGACCCCGCCGGACGCGGTGCCGGTCACCTCCAGTTCGCCGTCGGCCGAGACGCTGCCCCTGGCGCAGCCGACCGCGGGCCTGCCGCCGGTGGTGCTGCCGCCACCCGCACCGGTGCCGCCACCGACCGTGGTGGTACCGCCGGCACCGCCAGTTTCGCCGTCGCCGTCGGCAGCGTCGACCAGCACGCACGAGTTTGCCGTGCCCCCGGCCGGGCAGATCCCGGGCGGCGGCCAGCCGCCGATGTGGACGCCGCCGCCCACGCCGGGCATGGCACCCATGCCGGGCATTCCCGGCGCGCCGGACGCCCGGCCGCACCGGTTCGGCACCGGACTGGCAATCGCGGCCGCCGGGGTCGTGCTCGCGGTGGTGTCCGGCCTCATCGGCGCGGTCGCGGCGACCCAGCTCGACGAGGGGTCGCCGACCGAGACGAGGACGTTCACCGCCGCACCGACGGTCGACCGGTCCTCGCTCGCCGACATCGCGGCGCGCCTGCAGCCGAGCGTGGTGTCCATCAACACGGGTACCGGCGAGGGCTCGGGTGTCGTGCTGACCGCGGACGGCTACATCCTGACCAACAACCACGTCGTCGGCACGGCGCGGGGCAACTCGGTGACCGTGACCTTCAGCGACGGCAAGAAGGCCAAGGCCACGGTCGTCGGTACCGACCCGAAGACCGACCTGGGCGTCGTCAAGGCGGACGGCGTGTCCGGCCTGACCGCGGCCAAGTTCGGCGACAGCGACGCGATGCGGGTGGGCGACACGGTCCTCGCGCTGGGCAGCCCGCTCGGGCTGGACGGCTCGGTGACGGCCGGCATCGTCAGCGCGATGGACCGCACCATCCAGGAGGGTGGCGACCAGAGCGACTCGCCGTTCGGCCGGTCGAGCACGCCGGTGACCTCGATCTCCGGCCTGCTCCAGACCGACGCGGCGATCAACCCGGGCAACTCGGGCGGTGCGCTGGCCAACCTGAACGGCGAGGTCGTCGGCATCAACACCGCGATCGCCACCTCGGGCAGCAGCAACGGCAACATCGGTGTCGGGTTCGCGATCCCGGGCAACCGGGCCAAGCAGGTGGCCGACCAGCTGATCAAGGGCCAGAAGGTGAGCCACCCGGTCCTGGGCGTGGCGGTCACGACCGCGGACGGTGGTGGCGCGGTGATCGGAAACGTCACCCAGAACGGCCCGGCCGCCGCCGCGGGGCTCCAGCAGGGCGACGTGATCACGAAGGCGGGCGACAAGGCCATCAACGACTCGGACGACCTGGTGTCCGCGGTTCAGTCGCACAAGGCCGGCGACCGGTTGGACATCACGTACACCCGAGATGGATCTACCAGGACGACAACCGTAACGCTCGGCGAAGCGTCCTAAGAGAAGAGCTTCTCCCCTCCTCCCCAATGGATGCGGGCGGCGCGGCCTCGGGGGTTGGCCGCGCCGCCCGGCCAAGCGGAGATTCCAGGCTCTTTTCGGCCGGGTGGGGCCGGGCGGGTCGGGCGGCGCACTCGCCGTCCG
>JAEHDK010000101.1 GCA_016880465.1 Micromonosporaceae bacterium | reverse complement strand
CCCCCGGACCGGGCCTGCGATGGTCGCAAGTGCGGCCGCGAGCCGGGCGGCGAAGGCCGTCTTGCCGGCCCCGCTCGGCCCGTCCACGGCGACGAGCCGGGTCCGGCCGAGCCGCGGCGGGCCGGCGAGAATCCGGCGAGCCAGCTCCCCGTACGCCTCGACGACCTCAGGCACGGGCCAGGCCGCCAGCCGGGGTAGACGACCCGGCCGTCACGGCGAACCGGCCAGACCGGCGTCGCCCGGCGCCAACCGGCCGGGACCGAACCGGTCGGGCGCGAACAGCGCGACGGGATGCGCGGTCCTCCCGGTCAGCGCGAGATCGGCGAGGATCTCGCCCAGGACGGGCGCGAACTTGAACCCGTGCCCGGAGAAGCCGGCCGCGACGAACACGGCCTCGTCGCGTGGATGGCGCCCCACCAGGAAGTGTTCGTCCGGCGTGAGCGTGTAGAGGCACGGCTTGGCGCCGAGCCACCCGGTGGCGGCCAACGCCGGCAGCCGGCCGGCCAGCCACGTACGCATCGCCGCCACCTCGGCCGGCGTGGCCTCGCCCACACCCGCGTCCGGGTCGGTGGCGTCGGCGCCGTGGTGCAGCGCCGCCTTCACGCCCGGCACGGCGGGGCTCGCGCCCGGCGCCGTCGGATCCGCGGGACCGGCCGCCGGCAGGCCGTACGCCGCCCGCCCCGGCTCGTACTCCCAGATCCAGATCGGCATGCGGCCCAGGGCGTGGTCCTCGTTCGGCGTCCGCCAGTAGTGCTGGACGCGGCGCTGGACGACGAGCGGTACGCCGAGGCCGGCCAGCAGCGCGGGGGCCCAGGCACCGGGACTGAGCACGAGCCGGGCGGCGGCGAGCGGGCCGTCGGTGGTCTCGACCAGCACGCCGTCGGCGGTGCCGCGCGAGCCGGTGACCGTCACCCCGTACCGCAGGTCCGCGCCGGCCCCGCGGGCCAGCCGGAGGTACGCGCCGATCGCCGCCTCCGGTCGGACCAGGCCGGCGACCTCCTCGTACAGCGCGACCTCACCGTCGGCCGGCGTGAACGCCGGGAAACGCTGGCGGACCTCGCCGGCGTCCAGCAACTCGTGGCCCAGCCCGTGGGTACGTGCCGAGGCGAGCGCGCCGCCGACCACCGTACTGTCGGGCGGCCCGATCATCAGCCCGCCGGTCGTCGTCATCAGCTCGACTCCCGCGGCCTTGCCCACCTCCGGCCAGAGCTCGTACGCCCGCCGCAGCAGCGGTACGTAGTCGGCGCCCTCGGCGTACGCCAGCCGGATGATGCGCGATCCGCCCGCGTGCGAGCCGCGACCGTGGGGCGGGGTGAACCGGTCCAGCCCGAGGACACGCGCGCCGCGACGCGCCAGCTCGTACGCCGTGGCGGCACCCATCGTGCCCAGGCCGACCACGATCACATCCGGCCGCACCCCGTCACCTCCGCCGGCAGCCTACCGGCGCGGCCGGGCCCGGCCGTGGGTCTGCCCGTGGTGATCTGCTGCACCCGCTGGTGCGAGATGTCGAGCATGAGGGCCAGGTCTCGGCGGGACAGCAGCCGCACGCCGGGCACGGCGAGAGCCTGCTCGGTGAGGCGTCGGGCCCGCTCCTGTTCGGCCAGCGCCGAGCGGCGGGCCGCACGAGCCGCCCGGACGAGCCGGTCGAGCGTGGCGTCGCCGGTGCGGAAGTCGTAGTCGACCGCGAGGTCCCGGCTGGCCGTCGCGGGGCAGCCGAGCGCCAGCCCGATGACGTCGCGAACGTACGCATCGAGCCGGCGCAGCGTGTGGGCGCGGCTGAGCACGTGTGGTAGGTGCCCGATCCGGGCCACCCAACGACCGCGCTCCCGCACGGCGATCACCTGGTACCGGACTGTGCCCGTGCCCTTCATCGAGGTCCCTCGTCGTGCTGGCTGGACTCCGGCGCCGGTGCCGCGGCGGGGGGAGAGGTAGGCATCGGTCCCCTCCCCACCGCCGCAGCGGGTGCGGTCAGACCGCGACGGGGACGCGTCCCCGCCCGCGCTTGCGGCGGCCCACGTCGGCACCCGAGCCGTCGTCGCCGGTCTCCGGCTCGGCATCGGTACCACCGGGGCCGTCCTCCGAGTCGTCGCCCGGGTGCTCCGCGAGCGCCGCTCCGAGCGGGCTCGCATCCAGGCCGCCGGCGGAAAGCGCCGCCACCGGGTCGTACGCCGACGCGGGGTAGTCCTCGTCGAACGGCTCGACCGGGAGATCGTCGCCGGGCACGCTCTCGGTCAGCTCGTCCCGGACCCGGGCCGCCGCCTCGTCGTCCTCGATCATGCTGGTCGCGACCGACGGCTTCACCCGCGTGAACGTCGCCTGGCCCTTGGCCAGGTCATGGCCGACGGCCACGGCCTCGAGCTCGTAGAAGACGCGGCGGACCTGGTGCTCGTCCACCCAGTCACGGGTGTAGAGCCGGCCGGCCACGATCACGGGATCGCCAATCTTGACGCAGTTGGCCACGCCGTCGGCGAGCCGCCGCCAGCAGGTGACCCGGACGCGCAGGCTGTTGCCGTCGACCCACTGCCCGGTCTCGCGGTTCAGCCGGCGCGCCGTGGAGGCAACCTTGAAGCTCGTCACGAGCGACTGGGTCGTCGTGGTGCGCCGCCGCTCGGGCGAGGTGAGGACGTTACCAACGAT